>JARRRH010000312.1:0-3910 GCA_037380925.1 Deltaproteobacteria bacterium
CTCCCGCGAGCAACTTTTCAGGATAGTCCCAGGCGCGTCGCACCCCGAAGAAATGATTCTGGCCACCTTGCCGATCCCGCTTTTTTGAGCATCCTCGATGGTGGCGTCGTTTATAATGGGAATGTCTCTAACAGCATAAACCGTGTCCTTGGCCATGGTCTCAATGAGTATTCTGTCAAAAACCGTTTCTCCTGCATTGTCCCCCAAATAAAGTACACTCCGAGCCTTCTCGACACTTCGCCTGAAGGGTTCATAATGGTCCACAGATAGCGCCCCTTCTAAAATATTTTTTATTTCCGATTCAAGGTCAAAATCCGGATTGGCGCCCGGATCTATCACGTTTCCCACAATAGCCATCCTGACAGCTGTCTGCAAAGGATCTCGGGAACATTCCACAGCCGGTTTCAGTCTCTCATATAAGGAGAGGGCATTTTCGATACTTTTTTCTTTGTAGGCACTGAAAGGATCGGCTATGCCTGTCACCTCCCGCACCACGCCGTAGATCAGCCTGGCTGTCTCCGGAGGCGGGCTGTCTAATGGAATGTCCGGGATTAATCCCGCTACCCTGTCCAGCACCTCCTTAATCTTTCTTCCATCATCTGTGGCTCCCCTGGCGGCTGAGAGCGCCTGCCTAAAGAAGCACGGTATACACTCCAAGTAAGTATTCATCCCCTAAAAAAGCCCCTTCCCATGCCGACTTTGCACAAAGAAAGTAACATTACATAATCTTTCAAGTTTGCCAAGACCCGAGGAAAGTTTCTGGGGTCGGCCCCCGCCTGTCTAGGCTTTCAGCTTATCTCTCTATCGGCTTCCTGAAGCTAGGCGCTCAGATTTCCAAAAAAGAATAAGGCCTCACAAGGAGGCCTGACTCACGGTTTTTTGTCTCTCTTACTGTGATGCAGCGAGGAAGCGACTCCCCGTTTTACGAGGAATCGCTCCAACAATCCCTTTTGGGGCCAAAAGGATGATCAGTATGGCCATTAATCCCATGAGAAGCATGCTGACGGATGCATATTCGGTGAGCCACTGGGAAAGGAAAACATAAACAAAGGCGCCGAAGATCGGTCCTTCAATCGTCCCAATCCCTCCAATGATCACAATAAATAAAAGAACAATGGTCCAGTCGATGGAAAAGACTTTGAAAGGTTCAACAAAGATCTGAAAGACGTGAAAAACCCCGGCCGTGACACCGGTCATGAAGGCCGCAGTGAGAAAACAGAATAGTTTTGATCGGAAGATTTGGATCCCGATGGCCTCTGCGGCCTCCTCATCGTCTCGCATAGCCATGAGCCCCAAACCGATCTTGGAGTTGACAATCCAATATACAACCAAAAACCCCCCGATTGCCATGATCAATGAAGCGTAATAAATTGTCGTCATAGAAGGAGATGGTTCCGCCGTGACGAACATGCCCTTGCCGTATTGTACGTATTTCCAGTTCCCAAACCAGATCAACAGCATCTCGGAAAAAATCCACGTACCTATGGCAAAATAAATGCCCTTCATCCGGAAGATGAACAGAGACATAAATAGCGCGAGGAAGACAGAAAGCAAGCCGCCGATGACGACGCTCAACCATACGTCCATGCTGTAATAATCCGTCAGCACAGCAACCGTATAGGCACCAAGGCCGATAAAGGCCTGTTGGCCGAGGGATAACAAGCCCGAAAAACCGACCAATAAATTCCACATTTGGGCAAGAGCCACATAGAGACAGAAAAACAGACAGAACAAAACAATGTAGTCAGACCCCCAGACCGGCACCGTGACGAGCACGACGCAAAGCAATCCCCACATAAGCCACCGGTGTTGAGACATCGCGGTCTCCGGTTCGTTTAGATCTTCCCAAATATTCCCTTAGGCTTTATTAGCAGCACGACAAGCAGCACGCCATACCCAAAGAGCAATTGATATCCGATGCCTGCGAAATGTGCCCCGATCATTTGGGCCAGGGCAAGTATTAAGCCTCCAGCGAGGCATCCCTTCATGCTGCCCAAACCCCCAATAATGATCACCCCGAAGGAGATAATTAGAAACTGGGGGCCACTGTGGGGGTAAAAGGTAAATGTCATTCCCACCAGGACGCCGGCAACGGCTGCGGTCATCATGGCAATACCCATGGCGTAAGCATAAACTTTTCTAGTGTTGACTCCCATCAACCGTGTGCACGTCTCGTCATCGGACGCCGCCCGAATGATCCTGCCCAAGTAGGTTTTTCTAAAAACAAGATGCAGGGCAACAATAACGACGAATGCTGCCAGGAAATTGATTAATGATTGGACGGGCAGACTGACTTTTTCTGCCAAGGGAATCGTTTTAACAGCCAGGCTTGACATAAGGCTTCGTGCATCCGGCGTAAAGACGAGGAGAAGTGAATTTTGCAAAATGATTGACAATCCGAAGGCGACTAGCAACGGAGGCTCCATTTCTTTCCCCAACACCCGGTTGAGAAGGCCCCCTTGGACAAAAAAACCCACGAAAAACATGACGGGAACAACCATGAAAAGGGTCGCCAAAGGACTGACACCCAGCCAGGTTGTAAGAACCAAACTCAGATAGCTGCTCAGGATCATCAGATCGCCATGGGCGAGGTTGACCACCTTGACGATCCCAAATATGATTGACATGCCCACAGCGATAACAGCATAGAGCCCCCCCAGCAAAATCCCGTTTATGATAGGCTGTAAAAGGCCGTGCATTTCCGCTCCTATTGTTCAGAAGTAAAATCAAATTGAATGCCAAAATAAGCGTTCTTTACCTCTTCCTCGGTAAGTGAGGAGGGCTCTCCTGTGAGAACCATTTTACCTTTCAGCATCACGTAGACCCGGTTAGCTGCTTTGAGGCTTCTCTTCATGTCTTGCTCTACCAATACGATGGTTAATCCATCCCTGTTAATCTGCTCCAGTTGTTTGTAAATGCTTTTGATAACCAAAGGGGCCAGACCAAGGGAAATCTCGTCACAAAGAATCAGCCTGGGATCCGACATCAAGGCTCTGCCTATGGCCAGCATCTGTTGCTCGCCTCCGCTCAGAGTATTCCCCATCTGATTTCGGCGCACTCTGAGTACGGGAAAAAGAGAGTATAGTTGCTCCAGAATGATGTCTTTCTTTCGTCTGGATCTCGGTGTGCAGGATCCCATAATGAGGTTCTCATAGACCGTCAGTCGTGGAAATACGCGCCTCCCTTCGGGGATCATGGCTATGCCCTTAGGTACCGTCACATGGGGCGGAAGGCCGTCGATCCTTTCTCCTGAAAGGTGGATGGCGCCCCGGGTCGGAAGGATCAGTCCGGCGATAGTTTGCAAAAGTGTTGATTTGCCGGCTCCGTTTGCGCCAATGATAGAGATGACCTCCCCCTCCGTAACTTCCACGGAGACATTCCAGAGGGCCTGAAAATCCTTGTAATGAACATCTAAGTCAGACACTCTGAGAATGATGCTTTCCGTGGCTATTCCTCCTCTGCCCCCAGGTAACACTCGATAACCTCTTTCGAATTCATTACTTGGCTCGGATTGCCACAATTCAACCAACGGCCTTGCGCTATCGCCAGTAAACGATCCACACCTTCAGACATCATGGCCATTATATGCTCGATCCAGACGATCGTAATTCCTCTTCGTTGAATCTCCTTGACCATCTTCAATATTCTCTCCGCCTCCATTTCCGTTAACCCCGCCGCTACTTCATCCAGCAAGATGAGTTCCGGATCCGTTGCCAGCGCTCGTCCAAGTTCCAGGCACTTACGGTCAAGCAAAGGGAGTCCCCCTGCCGGCTGGTTCTTTGCATATGAGAGCCCTAGCATATCGAGCGTATCCTGAACGGCCTCACGAGCCCTTCGGTCTCTTTTATGCCCACCGTGCAAGGCAGCGACCAGGAGGTTATCGAAGACGGTCATCTTTTCGAAGGGCCGC
>JARRRH010000313.1:0-3898 GCA_037380925.1 Deltaproteobacteria bacterium
ATCAATCTGACTAAAATGTACAGAGGCCTTCGCGCCGTGGACGAGATCAACCTGGAAGTTCAGGAAGGCATGATCTACGGTTTTCTGGGCCCTAACGGTGCAGGCAAAACTACCACCATCAAAATGATGGCCGGTGTGCTCAAGCCCACCTCAGGGCAGATCATCATCAACGGCATGGACATGGCCAAACAGCCCTCTGAGGTGAAGGCATGCACCGGATTCATTCCTGACCGTCCTTTTATCTATGAAAAACTGACCGGCTCGGAGTTCCTTCATTTCATCGCAGGGCTTTACCGCCTGGACCATCACCCCGCCTTGACCAGGCGGGTAGTGGAGCTTCTAGAGCTTTTCGAACTCATCCACTGGGGGGATGAACTCGTTGAAAGTTACTCCCACGGCATGAAACAGCGTCTCATTATGTGTGCAGCAGTGTTGCATCGTCCTAAAGTGCTCATTGTGGATGAACCCATGGTGGGGCTCGACCCAAAAGGGGCGAGACTGGTGAAAGACATTTTCAGGCAAGAAGCTGCGGGGGGCACAACCGTTTTCATGTCCACCCATTCGCTTGAGGTGGCTCAGGAAGTTTGCCAAGAAATCACCATCATTCAAAGCGGTAGAATCATTGCCACTGGAACAGCAAAAGACCTTCAGAAAAAAGCAGGGGTGGACGGAAACCTGGAAAACATATTCCTAAAATTGACTGAGGGAAAAAGACTGGCCCATGCAAAGTCTCTGTCTTCTGCTTAGCCCACGTGTTCTGGGATTTAGGAACGGGTTTTTCCGGTCCGCGAGGCGGATGCGGAAAAGAGGCCTTCTCATGGCGATTGTGGGGCTTGCTTTTTGGGGCCTCATGTTTCTTCTCTCCACCCGGGTTCTCTTTTATTTTCAATCCGTGGAGGTGATCGGTGACCTGCTGGCCCACCAACTCCTGTCCATGGTCTTCCTGACCTTTTTCTCCCTGCTCATTTTCAGCCACATCATCACAGCCCTGTCCAATCTTTATCTTTCCAAAGACCTGGAAACCTGTCATGCCTCTCCCGCCGGTTTGGAGGAGGTTTTCGTAAGCCGTTCCATCTACACTATTGCAGACAGCTCTTGGATGGTTGTTGTTTTCGGCCTTCCTATCCTGATGGCCTATGCCTACGTCTATCGCCCGGGTGCGGCTTATTATGCGGATCTCCTTCACATGGCTCTTGCTGCGATCATCATTGCGGCGGGGTTGGGCATTCTGTTTACCATGGCCCTTGTCAGTCTTTTCCCGGCCCAGCGAACCAAGGACCTGATCATGCTTTTGAGCATTTTCATTATCGTGGCTCTCTATTTGATGTTCCGTCTTTTGAGACCGGAGCGGCTTGTAGATCCGGATGCTTTTTTGAGCGTCACCCAATACGTCAGTGCCCTGAAAGCGCCGGACTCGCCCTATCTCCCAACTCACTGGATCACGGAGGTGCTCTGGTCAAGACTGAGCCATGGACAGACCGAAAGCCGCCCTTTTTATGCTGTGCTCATGTGGAGCACGGCCTCGGCTGTTGTTGTGATTAACATATGGGTGGCTCGGGCCATTTACTTCACGGGATTTTCAAAGGCTCAGGAGGCCAGGCGGAGGCGAGGAGGGAGAAGAATCCTAGATCTGTTCATAAAGCTTTTCAGAAGGCCCCTGGGAGATGACCTGGCCTCTATCATGGAAAAGGAGATTCGCACCTTTTTCCGGGACAACACCCAGTGGTCTCAATTGCTTCTTCTCGGCGCTCTTGTGGTGGTCTACCTTTACAACTTCAGTGTCCTGCCCCTGGACATGAGCCCTGTTCGCTTAGAGTTTCTCCAGAATGAGGTCGCCTTCCTCAATATGGGTCTGGCCGGATTCGTGCTCTCAGCCGTGTCCGTTCGCTTTATCTTCCCTGCCGTGAGTTCAGAAGGCGGCGCCTTCTGGATTCTCCAGTCCTCTCCTCTGTCCGGCAGGCGTTATCTTTGGGGAAAGTACGCGTTTTATGTGCCGGCCATGCTTTGTCTTGGAGAAGTGCTGATTATAGCCACAAACTACCTCTTGGATGTGACGCCCTTCATGATGATCCTTTCCGCAGTAACCATGTTCATGGCGGTTTTCGGCATTGTGGCCCTGGGCATGGGTTTCGGGGCCATTTATCCCAAATTCGAGTATCAGAATATCGCCCAGGTTGCTACCGGCTTCGGCGGCTTGATGTACATGATTTTCAGCGCCTCGTTCATGGGATTGATCATTGTTTTGGAGGCAGGGCCGGTCTACATTATTTTCATGGCCAATGTAAAGGGGAGGGCTATTACCCCCATGGAATGGCTTTTCATCATCCCATGCTTTGTCATGGTTGTTGCCGTCACTGCTTTTGCCGTGTACAAACCCATGAAAACCGGACTTGAAGCACTTAGTCAGTATGAATAGATAGAAAAGGCGCAAGGCGCAGGGCTCAAGGCAAAGCCATCATCCGAATACGGTCCCTGTCTCTTTCTGATCCAGGTGGGTAAAGGTGTTTGACTTCGAGTACGTAGGCAATCTGCACATCCATTCCAAACACTCCGACGGGGGCGCCACGGTATCGGAAATCGCTGCTTCAGCAGCTGAGCTGGGGCTCGACTTCATTGCCCTCAACGATCATGCCTACGCTGTGGATGATTTGCATCTCGAGGAAGAGGGCGTCTACGGCTCAGTTCTCGTGCTGCTCGGTCTGGAGATTGGGGTGCGGTACCATCAGTACCTGGCCTATGGGTTGAAAAAACTGATCCGCCAGGACGAGCTGAGCCCCCAGGAGGTCATCGACAAGGTCAACGGGCAGGGCGGATTCGGTTTCATGGCCCATCCCTTTGAGAAAGGCATGCCTTTTTCTGAAAGATCCGTGGCCTACACCTGGAATGATTTATCCGTGCGCGGCCATTCGGGACTCTCCATCTGGAACTTTACCTCACGGTGGAAGGAACGGGTCAGGACCGTGCTTCACGGGCCTTACTTTCTGGCTTTGAAAACACAAACACTCAAAGGCCCCAGTCGAAGGACGCTGGACTTTTGGGACAGCCAGTGCGCAGAGAGACGAACGGTTGCCATAGGGACGTCCGACGCCCATGGGACCAAGTTCAAGTGGGGTCCTATCCGTGTTATGCCGTTTACCTATGATTATCTCTTGAACACGATCAATGTCCACATCTTCCTCAACAAGAAAATGCCTGAGGATTTCCATGAAGCAAAACAGGAGATCTTCGGAGCCATGCGGGCAGGTCGCCTCTTTATCGGCCATGACAACCTGTGTGGAACAAAAGGTTTTCGCTTTTATTTTTTGGCTGAGGACGGCTCGGATCTGTACATGGGGGAGGAGGGGATTTTCCAGCCCGGTGAGTTCGTGGTGGAATCGCCTTTCGAGGCGGAGATAAGGCTGATTAAAAACGGAAGTGCGGTGCAAAGGTGGCGCGGCACTGAGCTGGTCCACAAGGTTACAGAGAAGGGAGTGTACAGGATCGAGGCTTATCGCCGTCTTTTTCCCTTTGGATGGCGGCCATGGGTGTTTACCAATCCTATCTACCTCAGATAAAAGATTTAGGAATTCAGGGATTTAGGAATTCAGGGATTTAGGGATTCATACACAACAAGTGTCTAAAGTGTCTAAAGTGCCTAAAGTGAAGCCCCCTGCAGAAGCCGTAGGACATCCTGGCAAAGGAGAGTAAAAAACCGGCTCAGGAGCCGTAAGCAAAAACAAGGCAAGAGCTTGACAGGGTTTTGAAAAAAAGTATTAATAAAATTTTGATGCCTGGGTGGCGGAATAGGTAGACGCAAGGGACTTAAAATCCCTTGAGGCTATGCCTCGTACGAGTTCGATTCTCGTCCCAGGCACCTGAAATCATAGAGAAAAGCATAAATGCTTGGAGTTCCTTAGAG
>JARRRH010000314.1:0-7354 GCA_037380925.1 Deltaproteobacteria bacterium
CAGAGAATCTGGACGACCTTTTTTCAACTGTGCCCGGCAACTGCCGCCGCACCGGGGTCCCCCGTTTGCCGGAGCCTTTCACAGAGTGGGAATTGGGCGACTTCCTGGAGGGGATGTCCCATTCCATGGGGGCCGCCCCCGAGTACAAGGTATTTTTGGGTGCCGGCAGTTATGAGCACCACATCCCCCATGCTGTCTCCTATTTGCTCAGCCGCTCGGAGTACGTCACCTCCTACACGCCCTATCAGCCGGAGATGAGCCAGGGCACCCTTCAGGCTATGTATGAGTATCAGACCCTGACCTGTCGCCTCCTCGGCATGGAGGTGGCAAACGCATCGCTTTACGACGGAGCCTCGGCCCTGGCCGAGGCTTTGCTCATGGCCACGCGCATCACCAAGGCGCGGAAGGTGGCTCTTTCCAGCCTCATACACCCCCATTACCGGCAGGTGGTGCGGACCTATTTTGAACCCACGGGCTTTGAATTGATCGAGCTTCCCCGCCTTCAGGACGGCAGGACAGACTTCTCTCCCCTGGATGACATGGGAGGCCTTGCCGCCTTGGCTGTCCAATCCCCGAATTTTTTCGGGTGCGTCGAAGATCTCGCCGCCGCGGCTCAGAAAGCGCATGAAAAACAGGGCCTATTTATCAGCGCCTTCACCGAGCCGCTCGCCTACGGTATCCTCAAGAATCCGGGAAGCCTGGGAGCGGATTTGGCCTGCGGAGAGGCGCAAAGTCTGGGCATCCCCCAATCTTTCGGGGGCCCGGGTTTGGGCATGTTCGCCACCAAAATGAAGCACGTGCGCAGTATGCCCGGCCGCCTGGTGGGAAAGACCACGGATATGGACGGCAGACGTGGTTTTGTCCTCACCCTTGCCGCCCGTGAACAGCACATTCGCCGTGAGAAAGCGACGTCCAACATCTGCACCAACCACAGCCTTTGTGCGCTGGCTGCGGCCATGTATATGGCCAGCCTGGGCCACGGGGGCATCCGTGAACTGGCCCAGCTTAACCACGATAAAGCGGAGTACCTCAAAAAAGGGCTTGTTCAAGCGGGCCTAAAGAGGCCGTTTGGAAGCGCCACCTTCAACGAATTTGTATTGGAATTCCCGGCTCGTTCCGAGAAAGCGTATAAGCGCCTCCTGGAGAAAAAAATCATAGCCGGGCTTCCTCTTGCCCCTTATTATCCAGAACTGACCGGCCACTACCTGCTCTGCGTCACAGAAACCAAAACCAGACAGGACCTGGATGAACTCATCAAGGAGATGACATCATGACCGAATCTCTCGGGACCACGGGTCTCGTCCTGAACGAACCCCTCCTTTGGGAAAAGGGCACACCGGGGAGAAAAGGATTCTCTTTGCCACGCCGCGACGTCGATACCTGCCCCGTGGATGAAGAACTCGCCTCAGAGGGCCCGAACTATGAAGTACAACCCTAAGATCAATGAAAAAATGGCCGGCCTTAGAGGGTTTGCCGGCTCCCATCCCCTGTTGCCCCAAGCCCTGTCCCAGGGTTTGTTGAAGCTTCTGTTGGAGCTCGAAAAGTTCCTCTCGGAGATAACCGGCATGGCTGCCGTCTCCCTCCAGCCGGCAGCCGGTGCGCAGGGAGAGATTGCAGGCATGCTCCTCATCCACGCCTACCACAAGAGCTTGGGCCGGAAGCCATCCAAGATTATTGTACCCGATACCGCTCATGGCACAAACCCGGCCAGTGCCGCATTGTGCGGCTACCGCCCTGTTCCGGTTAGATCCAATGAACAGGGGATACTCTCCTCTAAAACGATCGCAGGTGTGATGGACGAGGAGACAGCCGGCATCATGGTCACCAACCCGAACACCCTGGGCCTTTTTGAGGAAAACGTCCGTGAAATAGCCGACATCGTTCATGCCCAAGGCGGACTGGTCTATGGTGACGGTGCCAACATGAATGCCGTCATGGGCGTCATGGATGCGGGCCGAATCGGCATAGATGTGCTCCATCTGAACCTGCACAAAACCTTCTCAACCCCCCACGGCGGAGGTGGGCCGGGCTCCGGGCCCGTGTGCGTGAAAAAGCACCTTGAGCCCTTTCTACCTGTCCCCAGGGTGGTCGAAGCTAACGGCGGGTATCACCTATCAGAAAACTTCCCCCAATCCATCGGAAAGCTCCATGCCTTTTACGGCAATGTGGGCGTTATGATTAGAGCCTACAGTTATATTCTATCCATGGGTGCGGCGAACCTCAAAAAGGCTTGTCAGCTCGCTGTGTTGAACGCCAATTACATCAAGGAGCGTTTGAAAGATCGCTACCACCTGCCCTATGACCGGCCCTGCATGCATGAATGCGTTTTCACCGATAAATCTCAGGTGACCCACAAGGTCATGACCTTCGACATTGCCAAGCGTCTCATGGATTATGGTTTTCATCCACCCACGATCTATTTCCCTCTGGTGGTGAACGGTGCTATGATGATTGAGCCTACGGAGACGGAGTCTAAACAAGATCTCGATCTTTTCATTGAAGCGCTTAGAAGCATTGCCGATGAAGCCGAGCGTGGCCCGGAACTCCTCGAACGGGCCCCTTCAAAGTGCAAGGTGAAAAGGCTCGATGAAGTGGCTGCAGCAAGACGGCCGTGTTTGGCGGAATAATTCTCATTTCATGGATGCTTCATAAAGATTGTTAAATGGTTAAGTGCATCACAGAATGTTCCGTGGCGTAGCATTGTGGCCTAAGGCATGAGGCTCAAGGCATAAGGAAAAGAGAGTAGGGACAATGCGCTTTGTGCGCTGCACGTTATGCGTCTAGCAGAAAAATACACGGATGAACGTTAATATGGATTCGGAAAAAGGGACATGGCTATACGCCGACCTGGGTCTCGTGGACTACCAGCAGGCCTGGGACTTGCAACTCAAGCTGGTCAGTGCCCGTAGCGATCGCGTTCTGGATTCGGATCTTATTCTATTCTTGGAGCACCCCCCTGTTTTCACCCTCGGTCGGCGTGGAGGAACCGATAACCTCAAAGTTCCAAAAACCTTCCTTGACTCTCAGGGGATTTCCATCATTCATGTAGAGAGGGGCGGAGATATAACCTATCACGGACCGGGGCAACTCATCGTTTACCCCATCGTGGATCTGAAATCCGCCCGATGGAAAGTCGTCGACTTCGTGGATGCCCTGGAGGAAATCATGATTCGGACGGTTGGAGATTGGGGCATAAAGGCCGGACGAAATCCTTTGAACCGCGGGGCGTGGGTTGGGTTGTCCAAAATCGGGAGTATCGGCATTGCCGTGCGCCATTCCGTCACTTTTCACGGTCTGGCCTTAAATGTTAACACAGTGCTCGAACCCTTTAGCTGGGTCCACCCCTGCGGTTTGGAGGGAGTCTCGATGGCCTCCATGAAAGAGGTTATAGGCCATGAAATCCCCTTGGAGGCTGTTCACCGCAGTGCTCGAAAACACATGGAGAGTGTTTTCCGCGTCAAGCTATCCCCTGTGACCACCAAAGACATTCAGAATGTGTCAGATCCTGAAAATCCGATTTTGGCCGTTCTTGGGCTCTACGGGTACCCTCCGTGCTCTCCTTGAAAGTATGCAAATTCTTGCCAAAAATGGGTACTTATGGGAACAAAAGTTGTCATTTTTTGCATACTTTCCAGGCCTCCGGAACTCGTATATGATCCAAGCCATTTAAATCACATTGTTTTATCCAATCACCCCGGTTTGCATAGATTTTGCACATTTCTATCAAGCTTGGCAGGTATTCCCTATAAAATTGCTGTTCCTGTTTTTTCTGTGGATTTCAGAATCTTGCTGAAAGCCAACGGCTTTCCTGTGTATATGGAAAAATGTGCCCGACCGGGGTCCGGTGCATTTCTGAAAAAAACGGTCCAAAGTCGGCCCACTTCCCCAGAGGCAAATTCATGCCTGGCTACAGGCCCCTAGGTGAATTCTCTCATAAAGGCAAGCCCCTCCTGGAGATTATCGATGCCCATAGGCAATGGCTTCGCGGAGAAGGAGGTGAGCGCGCTGATTTGAGACGAGCCAATCTCATCGAGGCAGACCTGAACGGCGTTTATCTGATTGGGGCCAACTTGAGCCGAGGAGCCGTTCTAATCGGGGCCAACTTGAGTGGGGCCAATCTCATTGGTGCCAATTTCGCCGGTGCCAACTTAGTTGGGGCGAACCTGAGTGGAGCTGACCTCATAGCAGCCAACCTCAGCGGTGCTCTCTTGAGGGACGCCAACCTGGGCGAAGCGGATCTCAGAGACGCCAATTTGAGCCGGGCTGTTCTAAGAGAGGCCGTCATGAGAGGGACCGTTCTCATAGGGGTGAACCTCAGTGGAGCCAACATGATCGGCGCCAATCTGGTTGGGGCTGACATGACCGGAGCAAACCTCGTAGAGGCCGATCTGAGCCAAGCGAACATGGTGGGCGCGGAGCTGAGGGACAGCAATCTCACTAATGCCATTCTCACCGGTGCCAACATGAGTGGAGCCAGTTTGAAGGATGCGACTCTTGTGGGACTCGATGCCAAAGATGCCCAAGTGGTCGGCGCTGACCTTCAAGGAGCCAACTTAAGGACAGCCAACATGGCAGGCGCAAGTCTTAGAGACTCGACGCTGCGGTCCGCTGTCCTGGCAAGAAGCAACCTGCGCGGCGCGAACTTGAGCGGGGCGTGCTTGGATGATGCCGTACTGTCGGGATGGATCATAAAGGATGTGACTTGTACCCATCTGATCACGGTAAACAACGGCCAGAAGGACATGAGAAGATTTGAAGCCGGCGAGTTTGAAAAGGAATTTTCGGAACGTGAAAAAGTCTCGGAAATGACCTTGAGCATTCCCTTCACATCAACCACTTTTCATGTTGCCCAATTCATTGCCAAGTCGATCAATCACGTCACCGGCTTGCCGGTCGTGGGCTTGAAAGCAATGGAAGCCCTTTCTGAAAAACACACGAAACTGACCTTTGTATTTTTGGACAATGACTTCTATGGGAAATACGTCAAGGTGTTTGAAACCGACTTGAGAGATGCGCTGAACGAACACTTCGAGAAAATCCCCATTGCATGGTTTACCCCCGCGTGGGAAGAGCCGAGCCGCGAAATGGCCGCTCCGCTTGTTCCTTCAAAAGAAGGCGGTGCCGTCCCCTACGCACCCTGGCAGGCCACCGCTGAGCCGCTGAAGCGTGTGGTCCCGGAGAATGCGATCATGGTGGGCAACCAGGGCAGTGCTATCCACGATCTGATAGCCAAATTTTTCGGATAAGAGTCCCTGTCCTCACCCCAAGTCGTCTGTGCTCGGTGCCTTTGCTGTAAACGGCATCTTCGAATTGCACATAATACCTCCGCATTTCATGCCCAATCCCCAAGCTGTTGGTGGATCTGCGATAATCCCCTACCGTTGACACGGGCAGGGAATCCTCCTATAGTCTCTGCGGTATTTCATGAATACTCGTCATTCTAACCCAGGGAGGTCTGACATGGAGTATCTGGAAAGAATCGCCGCTTCCCCCACACTAACGTACTATGAGCTGAAAGATGAAAAGCAAACTGAGGTAGAGCGCTACGTGATCTCGACACCGCAGACGAGAAAAATTTGCAATGTCCCCGAATTGGTGGGCGTCCAGTACACTACCTTGATGCAAGACGCGATGGTGGCTGTGTTAAAGCACTTACCCGGAAAGGAATCCTTTCTCGTCATTTCCCAGGAACAGTTCTGCGTGTTTACCTTTCTAAGAGGCGGGCTGAACTTTTGTCTGCGCGAGGCACTCTATCATGCTTACGGTTTCAACAACCATGCGTCGTCTTTCATGACATCGCAGCGGTACATGGTGGACGGAAAATGGATTATCAAAGAGAACCAGTACAGGAAGCTGAAAGTACCTGACAACGCTACGTTGCTTCTCGGTGACGTTGTAGCCACGGGGGTCACCCTCGAACAGGGATTCAATGTGTTTCTGGATTATCTGCGCGCCAACCGGATCAGGTTGGACAATCTCATCTTTTTCACCATAGGGTGTGACAATGCAGAAAGAGTCTTGGATTCTGTCGATCAAAGGCTGAGGCAGGCAAACTCCGCTTACGGGCGAACGGTCATTGTGTATTTGGAAGGAAAATTTAACGTGGCCGAGGAAGCCTCCAACCTCAGGATCAAAATTCCCGGCACAGACCTGGTGAGAACAGATGCGTTGGTTACCCCGGAGTTTGCACTGTCCCAGTATGAAGATGTAGCCTATCCCCTTGAAAGGTGCGCCATCTATGATGCCGGATCGCGCTCCTTCGACATACCCGAATACATACACGATGTGTCAGACTACTGGGAACAGATGAAAAAGCTCGGTGAAAGGGGCCTCACACTTTACGACGCTATGAAAGAAAGGTGGCCGGAAACAGGGTGGGAGAATTTTGATGATTTTTCGGAGCTAAAGAGCAAAGAGTGGTGCGGGGTGGAAGAGCTATTTCTCAGAGAACTGCATGGCGCTTACAAGAATAGGTGGGACGATAAGTTCCTGAAAATGTCCAAAACGAACAAGCCTCTGATCGAGCTCTGTAACCGCAGGATCTCCCAACTGGGCCGTTGAAAACGTCGGGGCCGCCTCTAAAGAGCCATTTCTGGATGGAAACAGCTAGTATTTGGTTGCATTAATAACCGTGTCATTTCGAAGGAACGAAGTGACTGAGGAATCTTTGATAACGCTGGAAAAGATTTCTCCCTTCGGTCGAAATGACATATCTGGAACTTCTGCAACTAAATACTAGTGCCCATCCGGAAATGAAAAACTTCGAGAATGCGCACTAGCTCGAGTTTCCAGTCCAGAAATGAGGAATTTTTTTGCTGAGCTAGGCCGCACAAGGGTTTTCGTCGAGGCGTACAGGTCAGAACGCCGCACGCGGAACCCCGCGGAGAAGGACGCTCAGCAGTAAAAGAGCCATTTCTGGATGGAAACAAGCTAAGAATCGAAACCGAATAGGTACCGGCAAGTCATCTTAAGAGGGCCGGACAGACCCTCGGGGCGATCTATGTAGATGGCTTTAAGTTCTTCCTCACTGAGCCATTGTTCATTGACCTGTTCCTCGTTCAACCTTACCGGCCCCATGTTCGGACGATACCTCACTCTGTACACCTCAAACCTTTCCTTCTCGATCCTTTGCTCATAGGCTCCTTCAAACCAGAAGGTGAAGAGGTGCTCTGTCCCCTCCCCTTTCAGCCCCGTTTCTTCCAGCAGTTCCCTCATGGCCGAGTCTTTACAAGACTCTCCGGACAGAACGTGGCCCGCTGCGGAATGGTACAACCGCCCGGCCTCGACCTTCACGGCCGAAGCAGTAGGAATCAGGTATTTGCCGTCTTCTCTTTGCAGCAGCACGGCACCAACG
>JARRRH010000314.1:7400-8162 GCA_037380925.1 Deltaproteobacteria bacterium
CACCAACGCGGTGTCTGAGACCCTTCGCATGGGCAACGCCCTTCGCTGCCTGTCCGACGACGTGATCGTCTTTGTCAATGATGTCCACTTGCTCCTCAGTCATGCACTCCTCTAACTTCCCCTCCCCGGGTTGAGACCCGCGGCCGTCTGCAACCATTTCCTTTTGAATTTTTACAGCGCACTCCACCGCAGCCACGGCGCTTCCAAACTCCGCAATGATTTCACAAAAAATACCCTTTTTCAGAAAGGATGTCCATCCGTGGGCTCCGAACTGGTCTCCAGCTTGTCAGGTCAGTGCTGGAGGCCTATGCCGGACACCTGTTACTCTCCTTCGCCAGAATGCCCCTTGGCTTGCCACGGGGAGGCTTCACTTTTTTGCGTCATTTCAAATACCTGCAAACTCAAGACTTGCTTCACGCCGACTATCTGGTATATAATGCAAAAAGAACGCGTTTGGAGATCCACCCATGGCAAAGCTTCAAATCTTGGATGGTCCCGCAAAAGGTCAGTCCTTCGATTTTAACGGTGAGATCCTCTATGTGGGCAGATCCCCCAGTAATGATGTTCAGATCAATGACACCACGGTCTCCAGAAAGCATTTGAAGATATTCAAAATAGGCCGGGTATTCTTTGTAGAAGACCTCAAGAGCAGAAACGGTACGCTCGTTAATGGGGGGCCTTTGAAGCCCGGCGACAGCGTTCAGATCGACGAGGGCGATGTCATAGCCATGGGAGCATCCGTAATGCGTCTCCATCCCGGTG
>JARRRH010000315.1:0-4601 GCA_037380925.1 Deltaproteobacteria bacterium
TGAGGATTTCCGGTATGCCGATGGCGATTCCATCATACCCCATCTGCTCAAATCCTGATAGCATGGCCTCGAACTTGAGAACCCTCAATTCGTCTTCAGGTCCCGTAAAGCCGCCGCCCTCCAACACAATGACGGGAGTCCCCTCATTACGAACCTGATTGATCTTGGTGGCTCGCCGAGCCATCCCACCCATGTCATCCTTTCCTCACCCACAGGGCTCCAAAGACCCCTCTACCGCATGGGTGTAAAAAACGGTCACCCCGTTCTGTTTGTTCTGACTATGACAGAGGGTCCATCCAAAGAACAGGACACCAACCAGCCAAAAAAATTTGAAGTGCCTTCTTCTCAAAGTCTCCATCCTCCATGGCGCTTTTTCCCGGCCATGGCCGGAATTTTTCAAAGCGCCAATGAGGGAGTTCAATTCTCGTTCCCAGCTCATCTAGGGGTTCTTCGCGCTGTAAATTGAAATCACTTTTTCGAGATATCTACGGTCATCATCCGATACTTTGACAAAGGAAAAGCCCATGCCTCGAAGAATGCTATCGCCCTCACGCTCTTCCAAATTGGACCATATCAATCTGCCCTTCACCACAATAGGCTGATGCTTGGGAAGCCTCACGATGAGCTGATACTGGCGGCTTTCCAGAAGCCTCTCCTTGGAGTGGATGAACACGCCCTCCGGAGTGATATTTCTTGTTTCCCCTTCAACCATGCCTTCATCCGTGATGACAGAAACCGGCCATCTCACACTGATTCTGGGGTGTTTGCGCCTTTCAGTACTGTCCGTCACCCTTGTTTCTCCCTCAGGCCCGGAATTTTTCCCTATGAACTTTCAGCCGGGCCTCCGCTTTGCTTTGACGAGGTTCAGGGAATGAGCAAACGCAGGAGCCCATGCTTCAAGATGCCTCTTCAAGTAAGTATTTTATTATATACAACAATTTCTTGGATTTGAAGCCCGTTTTACCGGTCCTCCTCTCCCCTGGATGGCAAATCCCCTTTCGGGCGGAGACCTTCTTGCCACCAATTTGCCTGCGCTTAGACCAGAACACGGGCCTCTAGAGGTCAATTTTCCGGTTGGACTTGGGAGGTCAGCCACGGGATGGCAATGGAATCAAACAGAGATCTCCGGATCCTTCGAGCCGCCTCAAAGTTCTATTTTGAGCACGCTCTTGTAAATAACGGTTTCACTCAGGGCACGACTTCGCCAGTCCCGTTCCAGGTGCATGCAGATTTCACAGGGGCCGTCTTCATAATCGCGGTAGACGCCGGTGTAATGGTCCACGTCACCGTCACTGAACACCCTTTGGTAATAAATGCAACCGCAAGTCAGGGTATAAAAGCGGAGGCCTGTCACCTCCTTGGGCATAGTCTTGAATATCTGGTTGGCAAGCCATAACAGTCGGTCTGACTTTCCACCTCTCAACTGTAGCCGATCCCTATGCATAGGCCTCCCTGGCTGATCGTGTTTCCAAGTACCGGCCTTCCGTCACTGTGATCTAATCCGGAGACCATTCAACATATCTCAATCTTAATTCATAATCAAGCGCTTCGTAACATCTTTAACACTTCTTCGGCTTGATCTCAAACCCTCATTCACTTCTTCATCTCCCCTTACAGCGACATAGCGGGCAAGGTAAGCTCAAAGCTTCGCTGGCATATCATCTAAAACTGTGATAAAGTCCGGGACGAACATGGAGGCAACAGCGAATGATCTTGTCCGCCGGAGTGGTGATTGTCCGGAGGGAAACCGGTACCTGGAAATATCTTTTCCTGAGAGCCTACAGGAACTGGGATTTTCCTAAAGGCATCGTTGAAGCCGGTGAGGACCCTCTGGAGGCAGCGAAAAGGGAGGCCAAGGAGGAGGCCGGGGTTTCTGTTTTGAATTTTCGATGGGGAAACGTCTACAAAGAAACCGCACCTTACTACAGCGGGGGCAAGAAGGTGGCAAGATACTATATTGCGGAAACGCCGGAGGCCCATGTGACCTTTTCCATTAATCCTGAGTTGGGAAGACCGGAACATCATGAATATTTGTGGCTGCCCTACGATGAGATAAAAAAGCGCTCACCCAAGAGACTGGTGAGCATCATTGAGTGGGCCCACGAGTTGCTGGGTCGGGGGGAAAAATAAAGTGCCGTTCCAGCTCCAGAGGAATTCTAAATCTCTTCGAGAACCTTAGTGAGGATCGGGAATGCGGAGGGAGCAAAACTCCCCCGTAGATAAGTGGTCAGAAAAGACCAGCCCGGGAGCCCTTTGAACGGAAGAAAAGGTGCCGGTCTTTCCGGGTGGTATCCCATGCAAATACTTTTGAACGGTACCACAAAATTAGAACTTGGAAAGGAGCGAATGAGAGGCTCATGGCAGATGAGAAAAAGAGGCAAATCGATCACGCCCTGGACAACGCAGGGCTCCAGAAAGGAAGAATCGTGATCGGAACCTATGACACAGGTTACAGGACACGGGTCGGCGTTTATTTCCACTTCAACTTCACTGAAAAGTTGGCCAATGCGCTCATTCAGCTTGCCCTGCAAGACAAGATGGTCCACGAAGGCATCGGCGAATTGCGTCAAAACTTTGATCTTATCCTCACTGCTGTGGAAAGCGCCAAACCATTGAAGGCCAAGAAGCGGGGCAAGCAGGTTCATTAGGCGTCCTTAGGGAATAAATCTCCGAGCCTTCTCTTCCCTCCCTACACGTCGGGGAACGATTCACTTCAGCCGGATCGTACCTTCACGGGGCCTATCCAGGGCCAGAAGCAGCAGCAGATAGCGTTTCAGGTTCTTGGTGATAAGAAACTCATCTTTAACACGCTGACGGCCGTTGGAACCCAGTGCCCTCGCCAGTTCCCTTTGATTCAGAAGTGACCGAATGGCCAGGCTCGCCCCCTCCACTGAGTGGACCAGCAACCCGGTGTGCCCATCGATGATCTGGGCGGGTATGCCGCCCACAGCGCCCCCGATCACAGCCCGGGACTTCCAGAGGGCTTCTGAAACTGTCAGGGCGAATCCCTCCCGGAGTGACTTCTGCAAAATGATATCCGACCCGCGCTGAAAGGCATTGATCTCTGTTGCAATGGAGGGGCTGAACAAAAGAATGTGGATATCCGGATCATTTCCGGCTTCGGTCTTTACGTCAGCGACCATCTTGTCCGACTCCGGATCATCGGCTGCCTTGTCTCCCACCAGAAGGAGGCGGCAATCCACATATTTTCGGGCCAGCTTGAAGGCCCGCACCACACCCACGGGATCCTTCCATGGGTCATAGCGTGAAATCTGCGTGACAATCGGTTTGTCCCCTGGGATCCCATATTTCTCAAAAACATCCTTCACATAGGGTGGTTCCAGCTCTTTATTCTTATCATCCAGGGGATCGATGGCCGGGTAGAAGCGGTACTGTGGAATGGACAGTTCCGGGGAGAAAAGGGCGGACGAAAAAATCGCGGCATCGTATTTTTCCACCACAGGCTTCAGGAATTTCCACAGCTGGGGGTTCGGTTGCGACAGATCAATGTGGCATCTCCAGACCCACCTGTTCTTTCGATGTGGGTTACACTGGATGAGCGCAGCAGGCTGAGGATCATGAATCACGATGAGATCCTCATCAAAGCATATGTTTTCGTTGTTCTTGTCATTGTAAGAGAGATAGGTCTTGAAAGCCTCTTTCCCGAAAACATCCTTCTTACCCTGCAAAGCGTTGTGGAACCTTTTGGTGATTTCAAAGAACGGTTCATCTCCTTCGATGACGTCCCATGTTACGTGGAGCCCCATTTCATTGAGAAGCGGCACAATGCGACGGAGCATTTCAGCGACGCCTCCTCCCACCGCTGTAGAGTTCACCATCTTGATAGACCGATGGCCCACATGAGACGCAAGAATCATGAGTTCTTCAATGACCACGTCCTTGTAATCGAATAAACCAGGAGAAGTCATGGTCAGCTTCCTCGACACGGGTGTGAGACTTACAGAAAACCCTTACCCTCATTCTTTGAGGTTATCGTCAATAAGTGTGATAATCTTGGAGCGCAAGGCTTCCAGAGTAAAGACACTGATATCGAGCCTCCTGATCCTTTCCGCCAGCTCCGGCATTCCGAGACTTTCTTTGATCCTTGAAGAGAACTCATTGCTTTCCAGTTGCGTGTCAAGCCTCGATTCGAAGAAGTGGTAATAAATGGAGTATATGCTGATCCTTGCGAGGGTATCTCTGAAAGAGCGCAGATCGTAAGCAAATTTGTCGGTCAGGTAGACCACACGCATCACATCGTGAAGATAAAAAGGCTCATTCCCAATCTTCTTGCGGCACAGAGGGTACTCCTGAAGGTGATGCTCAATAACATCTACAAGACGATCCCTCAAACTGCCCACTGTTCTGTACTCAGAAAGATCAACGGCCATAAGTCTTTCCGCAAGCGCCATTTCGTTCATGCTTCTGGCTACCCAAACGGCGAAATCGCTGTTGTACGGGACCTGTGCCTCTCGGAGTTTCAGGAAGGCGGAGAAGGTGTGATAAAAAACGGATGAGTCCGAGCAGGTTTTAATCAGACTCACCAACTCCCCAAGGTTGTGCGCCTTCCTACCGGTGAGCTTTTCCAAAGAGGCACTGGA
>JARRRH010000316.1:0-6451 GCA_037380925.1 Deltaproteobacteria bacterium
GTCAACTGCTTCCTTCAGGGCAAAGTAGAAGGGGCATTCATGGAAGTGGGCCGGTTCTTTACGAATACCTTCCTCGGGGTCGCAGGGTTTGTTGACGTGGCTACCCAGATAGGGAACTTCGGAAAATATGATGAGGATTTAGGCCAAACCTTCGGTTCCTACGGCGTGGGGCCCGGGTTTTACATCGACTGGCCTATCTTGGGGCCCTCCAGCCTGCGAGACACGGTCGGTTCTGCGGGAGATTTCTTCCTCCATCCCGTGAACGTTCTGATCGATTCATCCGGGTACGTCATAGCCATCAAGTCTTTTGATTCGGTGAACAGCACCTCCCTCAGGCTGGGGGACTATGAGGCTCTCAAAAGGGCTGCGCTGGACCCCTACATCGCTGTCAGAGATGCTTACTACCAGAACCGCAAGAGCAAAATCAAAGAATAGCCCTGAACAGGCCGCTCGGACTCAGGAGACCACGAAGGAGGCAAGGAGGAGTTGGATGGCAACACAATCCAAAATGGACCCGGAAATATTCTCCATGGTCATGGAAACGCTGAAAAAACTGGAAAGAGAACGGCTGACCTTGGAGGCCAAGTTGGAAATGGATCGCACGGGTGAGTTTCCCATGGAACTGATCCGGTTTATGCTGGGACCGGAAATCGCCCTTCATCTCATCTTCATCCCCGAAGAGTACGGCGGACTCGGCGCAGGAGCCATAGAAATTGCAGCTATATCGGAAAAAATGGCCAAGATGGACCTAGCCGTGGCCACTTCTTTTCTGGCCATTTGTCTGGGGATGGATCCGATTCGGGTAGGAGCGACCGATGAGCAAAAGGAAAAATGGATCCGAAAGATCGCTGAAGAGGGCCTTGTTGTGGCTTATGGGGTAACTGAGCCTGAAGCCGGCTCGAATGTTCAAGCCCTCAAAACAAGGGCGGATAGGGTGCTGGGCGAGGACGGTCGTATCATAGGGTACAAGCTGAACGGCCAAAAACAGTTCATAACCAACGGCGGCGTGGCATCTCTGTACACGCTTCTGGCAAGCACACCCGACGGTCCTTCCTTTTTTGTGGTGGAGGCGGGAACGGAAGGCCTGTATCCGGGAAAGCATGAAGACAAGCACGGGATCAGGGCTTCCAACACCAGTCCGCTGAGCCTGGACGACCTCTACGTTTCTGCTGAGAATCTTATCGGTCGCGTTGAGGGGCAGGGGCTTAAACAGGCCAATAAGGTATTCGGATACACACGAGTCATGGTGGCCACTTTCGGCCTTGGGGGCGGCATGGCCGCCCTGGAGAAAACCATTGCCTACGCAAAGGACCGGATCCAATTCGGGACTCCCCTGGTGGAGAAACAGGGTTACACCCACCGGCTCCTGGTGCCCCATGCCGTTCAACTGGAAGCGGCCGGGGCGTATATTGAGAAGACTGCGCAGAGGCTGGACGCAGGTGAAGAGGATCTCCAGGTGGAAGGGTCCATTGCCAAGTACTTTGCCACCGAGGCCGGTGATGCCATGGCCAACGATGCCATCCAGGCTTTGGGAGGGTATGGTTATATCCGGGAATTCGAAGTGGAGAAAATCAAAAGAGACATCAAAATAACCACCATTTTTGAAGGAACGAGCGAGATCCAGCGAAACATTATCGCCTCCTTTCGCTTGCGGGAGACGGTACGGTCCAAAGGTCGATACTACCTGGACATGGCCGAGGGATTGCAAAAGCTTCCAGAAGCCTGCGGTGCCCCAATGCTGGCCAAAGCTCTGCGAATTCTGAACGAGAGCATTATCACAGCCAGGAAATTCAAATTGACCAGGGCCCAGTATGTCATGTTCCTCATGGCTGACATGATGACGTGGTGCGAGGTAGGCGAAGCCCTTTCCAGGAAAGCGGCTGCCTACGAGGGTAAGGAGCATTCTATCGAATTTATGGAAGCCGCAGCCCGCCTCTTTGCCCGGGAGGCGACAGAGAAGACCTACCTCAATGCGCTGAAGATTGCTCGTGGCTGCGGGCATACCATGGATGAAGTGGTTCAGATGCTCAATGAACTGGACCTTGGGCAGAGCATGGCGGGTGGTCTGAAGGACATGGACAAAGTCGCTCAAGAACTGGTGGCGTAACGGGTTTCGAAATCTGAAATCGTCAATCGAAAATCGCAAATTACGTCAATGGCATACAGAACACGCCACTATCACCGGCCTAGATCCAGCACCCCTTGGAAAAAGCAAACCCGCAGCAGGAATCGTTTTTGCGAAAAACCAAGAATTGACCCGCAGCTCAAACCGGTCTTCCAGCAGATCGGTGTCCCCGAACCAACCCCTTTTAGGCCGGATCCTTTCCAGCTTGAGGCCTTAGAAGGAATCCGGGAATTCGATGTTCTGGTCAGCGCCCCCACAGGATCGGGTAAAACCTGGATTGCCACTCAGGCCATTTCCCGCGGCCTCTCACAGGGTTTGAAAACGTGGTATGCTTCCCCCCTCAAGGCCCTCTCCAATGCCATTTATCAGGAATTCTGTGGCGAGTTCGGATCCAGTGCCTGCGGCATCCTGACCGGCGATCGCAAGGAAAATCCTGGGGCCCCGATCATCGTGGGCACCACGGAAATCCTCCGTAACCAGCTTTACGACGCCATGCACGAAGGGATCAGCATTTCCACCGACCTGGTGGTCCTTGACGAGGCCCACTATCTCAGCGACCCGGACCGCGGGGTGGTGTGGGAGGAGGTGCTCATCTATTTACCCGCCCGTGTTCGGTTGTTGCTTCTGTCCGCCACCATATCCAACGCAGAAGAGATTGCAGCGTGGCTGGAAGAGAACAGGCGGACAAAAGCCCATGTTGTGCGCTCCCATGAAAGGCCCGTGCCCCTGGAGATGCTGTTTCTCTTTCCCGACGGCCTTATCACACCTCTTGCCGGCAAGAGAGGGCTGGTTCCTCGGGTCAAGAAGTTCGTCTCGTCGGGTGCCGGCCACGGGCGGAGAAAGGGCCCGGGGACCCGCGATTTCGGAGATATCATTCGATGTTTGAAGGCCTTCGATCTCTTGCCCGCCATTTTCTTTCTGAAGTCACGGCTGGACTGTGACCGTGCCCTTCTCACCTGTGAAGAAGGCGAGGAAAAGGCCGCAGTGGCCGGAGAACGCCTCCGAAAAGAGGTCCGGGATTTCATGGACAGATTTCCCCACCTTGAAAGACATCGCCAGATCAAGACCCTTTTGAAATGTCGGGTGGGGTCCCACCATGCAGGGCAACTGCCGTACTGGAAGATGCTCATTGAGAGGATGATGGTGAAGGGATACTTGGATGCCATTTTTTCCACTTCCACAGTTGCTGCGGGGGTGAATTTCCCGGCCCGCACCGTGGTTCTGGTCCAGAGTGACAAGTACGATGGACGGGAATTCTCGAATCTCACGGCAACGGACCTTCACCAAATGACAGGACGGGCCGGCCGAAGAGGAAAGGATAACATCGGCTTTGCCGTTCTTATTCCCGGCCCCCATCAGGACCCGCAACTGATCCGTGATCTGAAGGATTCACCCCCGGAACCCCTGATGAGTCAGATAAAAATCAACTTCTCCATGACCCTCAATCTCCTCTTTTCCCATAAACCCGGGGAGATCAAAAATCTTCTGGATCGTTCCTTCGCCAGCTTCCAGGAGAGGGATAGAGGATCTGTGGTGCAGCAGCGTTGGGAGGACATGTTGAAGGCTTTGAGAAAGATGCTTCCGAGGGCGCGGTGCGACAGCAACGATCCCTACGATGTGCTCGAAAACATTCAAGAAAGGGCGGAATTTCGCAAAAAAATCCGGAGGATGAAAAAAGAACGTCAAGAGGAAGCCCTCATAAGCGCTTACAGGGAATACCTCAAGCCGGGAAGACTCATCCTGCACTAGAACAGAAACGTTGTGGTTTTTCATACGGCCATGGAGAAAGGGCGCCTTGTTTGTGCGGTCCACAATCTGAAGAGAAAACTCGGAGCTCGAAAAGGCAAAATTCGGCTGACAAAACTGGACATCCATCAGATAAAAGCCGTTCTGGATTATCGGGTGGACATGCCGGACGACTATTCCGTAGAAGGCCTTGAGAGCCTGTTTGCGGCCATTCCTTACCCGCACCTCGCGCCTCTTCACATTCCTGTCCCCGGCGTAGGGGGGACCAGGAACGCACCGAACAGGTCGGAGGAAGAACGGTCTGAGTCATGGCCCTGTGAGGGTTGCGATCATCTGAAGGACTGTCACGGCGGAAAAAAGGGCGCCTTGGCTAAACTTCTGCGGGACTTCCGGACCCAGACCGCTCAGATGGAAAGCCTTCCAGGCGGGCTCTGGCTCAGCTTCAAGCGGCACCTGAGGTTCTTGAAAATTACAGGCTTCGTGGATCGAGAGGACAAGCTCACCCAAGATGGTGAGTGGGCTTCAAAACTGAGGTTGGACCATCCTCTGCTCATCGCTGAAGCCATAAGTAAGGGGGGTTTTGAAGGGGCCTCTCCAGCTATCATGGCCGGTTGCCTGGCGCCTTTTGTGTGGGACCGGGAGCAGGAACTGGAGCCGAAGGGTCACAGCCCTCTGAACCTGGAGAAATTGGAAGGGGCTTTCAGTGGTATGCTCGATCAGATTGAGGGCATAAGGCGCATGAAGGTGAAAAGGGGCTTTGAGGATCCTCAAATTATGTTTTGGCCCGCGGTGGCATTGTACCTGTGGGCCAGAGGAATTTCATGGGACGAATTGTGCCATTTCCTGCCTGTAGACGAAGGAGACATGGCTTCCCTCGTCGTAAGAACGGCCGACCACCTGCGGCAGGTGACGAATCTGGCCGACTCTCATTCCGCGCTTGCCGCAACAGCGGAGCATGCCATCGCCCTCATTATGCGTGAGCCCGTTTTGATCGAATGAACTGTCTTTGGCATCCTAGATACCGGCCTTATAGTTTAATATTCCTTCCAGTCAAGCTGCATGTGGGAACATTTGGATTTTAGGCGCTCCAGAATCAGCTCCCTTCGGTCACGGGCCCAGGCGGGCATTTGTGATCGCCATCGCTCGGGTGAGGGCACGTGAATGACAGAGGGTTTTTTGAGTCCGGGATCGATTTGGAGTTCAAGGTCATTCTCCCCTTCAAAGTACTTCACGTACCGGAAGGCAATGAGTACATCGTAAGCCTTGGATGGGTCTTGGGTTGAGGGCTTTGGACTCGTTCCCTCTAAGTCCCGGCGGATTGCTGTGCTTGAGGTCGATTTCGCGAGCACGGCAGCTTCGATCTCATCGATTTGCTTGATCCTCTGAATGTGCCGCCCACCCTCAAAGTCCGTGATAAGCCAAATGTCGAGGATTTCGAGCGCATCCTTCTCAGGGATCATTCGCGCCCCCAAAGATAGGACATTGGCGTCGTTGTGCTTTCTGGAAAGGCGGGCCGTTTCCTTGTTCCAGCAGAGGGCGCACCGAATGCCCCTGAACTTGTTGGCTACGATGGCTTGGCCGTTTCCAGAGCCGCCCAGCACAATGCCGCGGTCGAACTCGCCTCTTGCCACAGCCTCTGCCACGGGCCGAACGAAGAGAGGGTAGTCCACTGCCTTATCTGAAGAGGTGCCAAAATCGCGACACTGGTGCCCCTGCATGATGAGCCGTTCCTTGATTTTTTCTTTATAGTGGAAGCCCGCGTGATCGGAGCCGATCGCAATTTTCATAGGGGTATCTTCTCCCTGAAGCTGAAGCGGATTCGATTGTCTAAATAATAGAGCAGGGTAGGCTGAAATCGATAAAACTTGACTTTGAATCTTTTTGCAAAACCTTCCAGATCCATCTTTTGCCCGGAACCGAAGAAATCTTCGGTAAACGGAAACTTTCGGAGATACCGCCGCAAAGCACGGAGAGCCTCGATGCCGGGCGACAAGGGCTCGATCACCCCCACGGTTTGAACTCCCCGGATCTCCCTCCAAGTGGATGCCGGGTGGAAAATCGCCCCTGCCGCCTGATTGGCCTTGAGCGCTTCTTGAATATGTCTCGAGACAGGATCGGAAAAGAAATAAAGGCTGAATCCTATGTTTGAATAGTAAACAGATGCCGCCCAGGGTATGTTCTCGGAAACGGTTGCCAGAGTCACGGTGTTCTGTTCTTGAATCAGTTCCTCCGCCAGTTGCTTAAGTTGCCCTCCACTCGGTGGTTTGGTGCTGTTCTTTTTGCCTGTGTTGTTCTCCGTTGCTGTCATGGGTTGAAAATTGTGTCACAAAATCTTATCCCTGGCAAGGCACGTCTTTTGGTATATCTCATATTTGACAAGCGTTCCATCGGGTCTTCCACTCATGAGAGGCTTTCTATGGGAAGGCTTGAGCTCGAGAGAGCCTATGAGACTAAGGTTGCCACAGTGAAGCCTCCCCGCGGCAAGCCGCGGGGCATCCTGAAAGGGATGGCGGAACTCTCCATAGCCATCAGCCCTCCTTCGCTAAAGCTTCGGCGGGCTCTCCTCGCCATTCATCCCCG
>JARRRH010000317.1:0-5068 GCA_037380925.1 Deltaproteobacteria bacterium
GGAGGGTCAAGATTTACCCAGGACAATCCATTCTTGCGAGGGAGCACTCAGGAGTGCTCACGCCCGTCCTGGTGGAAATTACTTACAGAAGACGGCTCTTCGAAGTCCTCCTGGATTGTGTGCTCATTTCTATCGCCTATTATGCCGCCTATCTTTTGCGGTTCGAAGGGAATCCCGGGCGGAACTTCGATTTCTTCCTGAAGTCCCTTCCCATCATGTTGGCTTGCCAGATCTTCGCTTTCTACCTCTTGGGTGTTTACCGTGGTGTTTGGGAGAGCACGGGGATAAGGGACTTGATGGATTATATCAAGGCCATCACTGCAGGGACGATCTTGACTATGCTGATTCTCCTCTTTCTTTATCGGTTCTACAGTTTTTCTCGAGCCGTGTTCGTGATTTATTGGGGTTTCATGGTCATTCTGGTATCCCTTTCCAGGCTCTCCTTTCGAATCCTGGATGAGGGATTCAGGTTGCGCAGCCAGAAGGGCGAACACACGCTGATTTACGGAGCCGGGGTGGGAGGGCAGTTCGCCCTGAAAGAGATCGAAAACAATCACGACCTCGGTTTGAAGCTGGTGGGTTTCGTGGACGACAACCCGCGGCTTAAGGGAAGAAAACTTAAAGGATATCCTATATTTGGAGGGCATGAGGCCCTGGAGAATGTGATACAAAAAGAAGATATCAAGAAGATCATTGTCTCCTTCAAGGACAGAGGAAGTGAGAAAGTCAAGGATATCAGGTCACTGGGTTTAAGGATGGGAGCTGAAGTGGATGTGAAGCAAATGAGGGTAGAAATCAGTTAGATTCGGGTAGTTTCTGAGGGAATGGAGAGGGGTCGAAGCAGAACACTTCGGCCCTTTGCTTTTGCACCAGCGATGACTCGGCTTTTTGAGAGAGGATTGTGATAATTGCTCATTCAGGGGGTCCGCCATTTCCTAATTCGTTGAAATGACGAAGGCCTCCCGGCAGGCACTTCAGAAGGGACATAGCGACACCCCTGTGCTTCTGAGTGCACGTTGCGGCAGGTTATGCAATACGCCTGTCCCCTGAAGCGCAGTGCATTAGTGATTGACAATTTTTGCCCGTCCGCCTATACAATAACCCCTGAATAAAGCCACTTGCAGCCTCCAGCGCCTGTAGGAACGGCCCAAAGAACCTTTCTTTTAAACTCATTTCCACCTAGAGGAGATGCGATGGACTTCGCCCTTTCCATGGAACAAGAAATTCTCCGAAATCGCCGACAAAGAGATCAGGCCGGTGGCAAGGGAGCTGGACGAGAAAGAGGAGTTCTCCTATGACACCATGAGGAAGATGGGGGAACTCGGCCTTTTTGGGATGTTCGTCTCAGAGAACTATGGCGGGCAGGGTATGGACTATGTTTCCTACATCATTGCCACAGAAGAGATCGCCAGGGTGGATCAGTCTCATGCGGCAACGATTGCAGCAGCCAACTCTCTGGGCATCGGGCCTCTTTACTATTACGGCAATGAGGAACAAAAGGAAAAATACCTTCCTGATCTCTGTTCCGGTGAGGCCCTGTGGGGTTTTGGCCTGACTGAGCCTAATGCGGGATCCGACGCAGGCAACACGCAGACCACGGCTGTTTTTGAAGGAAAGGAGTGGGTGATCAACGGGAGCAAGATCTTTATCACCAACGCGTCCACGAAGATCACAACGGGCATCACGGCCCTTTGCCGGACCGGAACCAGAAAGGATGGCCGGGCTGAACTCTCCTGTATCCTCATCCAGCAGGGAACGCCGGGCTACGAGGCACGGGAAATGCATGGGAAGATGATGTGGCGCGGCTCCAACACCAGCGAGCTTTACTTTGAGGACTGTCGTGTTCCAGAAGAAAACAGGCTGGGTCCGCGGGGACATGGGTTCTATCAGATGTTGGAAACCCTGGACGGAGGGAGACTGTCCATAGGCGCCATGGGTCTGGGCGGCGCTCAAGGGTGTTATGACATGGCCGTCAAGTACGCCAAGGAGAGGGTGCAGTTCGGGCAGCCTATCGGTCATTTTCAAGTGAACGCTTTCAAGCTCGCAGACATGGCCCTTGAGATAGAGTGCACCCGTCTGCTTCTTTACAAGGCCTGCTGGCTTCGGGACAATGAGAAGCCTTTCACCAAAGAAGCGGCCATGGCCAAGCTCTATTGCTCCGAGGTCATGTATCGATGTGCCAACCACGCCGTCCAGCTTCACGGCGGCTACGGGCTTATGAAAGAATATGATGTGGAACGATTTTACAGGGATCAGAAGCTCCTGGAGATTGGTGAGGGGACGTCGGAGGTTCAAAGACTCGTCATATCCAGGCTGATCGGTGCTGTATGAGAACAGCTCACAAAAACGGGTATAGAGCTGATATCGAATGTTAGAACGGATTCTGGGCGAAGACATTGCCTTTTATGTGAGGTCTCATCGTGAGCTCCTCATCATTTCCCTTTGCCTCACCGCGGTCTCCGCGCTCCTTGTGGTTGTTCCCGCCTATCTTCTTAAACCCTTTATCGATGAAGGCATGAAATCCGGCTCTAATCCGGTCACCTGGAAGATTCCCTGGGTGGTTTTTAGTTGGCACAACGGCCTTTCCTGGAAAGTGTCGGAGATCGTATTGGTGTCGGGGGTTTCCCCGAACCGCCTTCTGATCATCCTCACCTTTGTTGCTTTTTTGTCTGTGCTCTTAAAGTCCATCACCATTTATCTCAGTCAGCTTGCTGCGGCCGCTTTTTCCAACAGGGCTATCCGATCCGTGAGGGAGGACCTTTTCGGAAAATTCGTGTCCCTCCCTCTCAGCTTTTACCACAACCGGAGATCCGGGGAGCTCATTTCCAGATCGACGGCCGACCTTACGGTCATGCAAGACCGCATCGCCAGTATAATGATCGGTTTGGTCGAGCATCCTCTGACAGCGCTGGCCTTCCTGACCTATCTCTTTGTCATGAATTACAAACTCACCCTGATCGTCTTTGTGGCGGTTCCCGCCATCGTAGGTTTGGTCAGATTATTTGGGAGGAAAGTCAAGAAGCACGCCACAAGGGTTCAGGATGCCATGTCTTTTGTTACAGCTGCGTACCAAGAAACACTTCTCTGTCTGAAAGTGGTCCAAGGGTTTTGCATGAACGAAGGGGAGTCGAAAAAATTCGGGTCCCTGGCTGAAAAGCTCTACAAAATCGTGATGCACTGGAACCGTTGGCAACTGGGTCTTGGCCCCATGATGGATTCCACTGTTTTTCTTATCTTGCCCGGCGTTCTCATCATCGGCAAAGTGTATTTTCATCACACCTTGGGGGAGCTAGTTTCTCTGATTTATGCTTTTTCGAAAGTTTATTCCCCTCTCAAGAGTCTGGCTAGGGTTAATAATGAGCTGCGTTCCCTCCAGGGCGCTACGGAACGGGTCTTTGGGATCGTGAATACCATCCCGGACATCCAGGATCGGCCGGGCGCGGTCGCGCTGCCAAGGCATCATAAAACGCTGGAGTTCAGGGAAGTGAGTTTCTCTTACGAACCCGGGGTACCGGTTCTTCGGCATATCTCTTTCAAAGTGCGTGCAGGCGAGATGGTCGCTTTTGTGGGTTCTACAGGTGCGGGCAAGAGCACCTTGCTGGAACTTGTTCCACGGTTCTATGACGTCACGAAGGGCAGTGTGATGATCGACGGGATTGACGTCCGTGACGTGACCCTGGAGTCCCTTCGGAAGCAGATCAGCACGGTCAGTCAGGAGATTCTTCTCTTTTATGACACCATTGCCAACAATATCCGATACTCGGATCCGGAAAAAAGCATGGCAGAGGTGATCGAGGCAGCCAAAGCGGCCCATGCCCACGATTTCATCATGAACCAGGCTGCCGGTTATGAATCGGTGGTGGGAGATCGGGGAACGCGTCTGTCGGGCGGGCAGCGCCAGCGAATCGCGATTGCGCGGTCCATACTGGCCGACCCTGCCATATTGATTTTGGATGAGGCCGCCTCGGCATTGGATGCGGAAAGTGAGCGCTATGTCCAGGAGGCTATAGAGAGACTGAGAGCAGATCGCACCATCCTGGTGGCCGCCCATCGTCTGAGCACGATTAAAAAGGCGGATCACATCTACGTACTCGAAGGGGGTCGAATCCTGGAGTCGGGCACCCGCGAATATCTGATGTCCCTCAACGGTCGGTTCCGTCAACTGCATGATATCCAGTTCAGAGCATAGGGGCGATAGATCATAGGGAAGGAGTTTTGAACAAGCTCGTGCGCCGTACAATGATCGCTGGAATAGCATCGCGGCATAAGGCCCAAGGCTCAAGGCGTAAGGCAAAGGATTTAGCTGCAGTCCCGCGCCGCAAACGTCTGCTTTACCCATAGGGAGCGCGGATCGTTTCCCGGGAGCTTCGGAACGAAAGAAAAGCCCTCCTGCCTCCGGGCAGGTCCAGTTTCATCCGGTAGGGGTTACTTACTTCCCCAACAATAGGTAAGCGATTTCGTCGGAAGAGAGGCCGCGAACTCCAACCAATTTCAGTCTCGAACGCTGTCCTGACAGGATCTTCAAGTCTTTTTTGGGTACCTTGAGTGTCTTGGCGAGAAGTTCGATGAGGGCCTCGTTGGCCAGGCCTTCCACGGGTGGTGCCGTGACCTTGACCCGATAAGCAGGGCCTTCCTTGCCCAAAATCTGGTTTTTGGAGGATTTTGGAATCAGCTTGATTTGGAGGACCGTTTCGCGGTCTTGGGACTCAGCAGGCGTTTTCCGGGCTGTGGTCGTCATTATCCCAGGCGTGCCGCCATTTCGTAAAGACTCTGAATCAGGAAGGCTTTTAGGAAGATGATAGCGAGGATCACCAGGATAGGAGAGAAATCGAGACCCCCGAAATGGAAAGGAAGCCTTCTACGGATGGGGTAGAGAACCGGCTCCGTGATATTGTTGAGAATTCGAACGATGGTGTTGTACGGGTCGGGATTGACCCACGAAACAACCGCCCTGGCGATGATGATCCACATGTAAAGAGTCAATGCAATATCGAGGATTTTGGCTATAGCTATTAAGAAGTTGGAAAAAATGAACATGGTCACACCGTCCTGTTTTCGTGCTTTCGAG
>JARRRH010000318.1:0-3862 GCA_037380925.1 Deltaproteobacteria bacterium
GGGTATTGTGGATGTGCCGGGGCATGAGAAATTCGTGAAAAACATGGTGGCCGGGGCAACAGGCATTGACCTGGTGGCGCTCATTATCGCTGCTGATGAAGGGGTTATGCCCCAGACCAGAGAACACCTCGAGATTTGCGAGCTTTTGAAGGTCAAAAAGGGACTCGTCGTTTTGACCAAAACCGATATGGTCGAGCCGGATTGGCTGGAGCTGGTCAGGGAGGATGTGGCTGAGTTTCTTTCAGACACCTTTCTGGCGGATGCACCCATGGTTGAGGTCTCCGCGGTCACCGGTGAGGGAATTGACGACCTGGTGAAAGTGTTGGACGATCTGGTCAAGGAGGTTCCGGAAAGGGAGCTGGGCAACTTCTTTCGGCTCCCTACAGACCGTGTTTTCAGCATGAAGGGGTTTGGCACAGTGGTGACAGGCACGACCATATCGGGGCAGATTCACACCGGAGATGAGGTCACCATCTATCCAGAGGGTTTTGTATCTAGGATCAGAGGCATCCAGGTACACAACCGGGAAGTGACTCAGGTTCGGGCCGGTCTCAGAACCGCCATCAACCTGCAAGGCGTGGAAAAGGCGCAGATCCAGAGAGGGGACGTGATCGCCACCAAGGACTCTCTCCGAACGACCTACATGGTTGATGTGGTTCTGACCCTGCTGGCCAGCGCACCCCGAAAGCTCAGGAACAGGGGCAAAGCGCGTTTTCACACAGGCACGTCGGAAATCATATCCACAGTGGTCCTCCTTGACAGGGATGAGCTAAAACCCGGCGAGACCTGTTACGCTCAGATCAGGCTTGAGCAACCCACCGCTGTCCTGGCCCATGATCGGTATGTTCTCAGGAGCTACTCCCCTGTGAGAACCATTGGTGGAGGGGAAATTCTCAATGCTCTGCCCCAGAAGAAGAAACGCTATGCTCAAAGGGTGCTGGATGAGCTGGAGGTGTTGCACACAGGAGACCTGAGCGATGTCACTGAGCAGTTTGTCCTTGCCTCTCGCTTTCAAGGCGTTGAGCAATCTGTCTTGCCTTTCCTTACAAATGGAAGCAAAAAGAAACTGGATGAGATTCTGAAAGGCCTGCTCGCCAAGAAAAAGATCATACAATACGACAAAGGGACCCTCATCCATGCTCAGTTCTTGGACAGAGCCAGAAATGAAGTGATCACGAGCCTCACCGACTATCACCGGGATTTTCCGCTAAAAGCAGGTCTCCTGAAGGAAGAGTTGCGGTCACGAATGACCGGATCAATCAATCAGAAGCTCTTCAATCATGTGATTCAGCAGTTGGCACAAGAAGGCGTGCTGGTGCAGGAAAAAGAGCTTTTGAGACTGACGGAGCACAGGGTTACACTGGCGCAGGACCAGGAAAAAGTGAGACACGAGATTGAGGAAATCTATCGCAAAGGCGGCCTTCAACCCCCCTATTTTAAAGAGATCAAAGGCAAGTTTCCTGGAAACATAGCAACCGATGTGCTCCAGGTGATGGTCAAGGAGGGAGCCCTGGTCAAAGTCAAGGAGGACCTTTATTTCCACCGGGATGCCCTGGAAGCAATCAAATCCAGGTTGGTGAACTTCCTCAAGGACAAGGGAGAGATCGATACGCCCCAGTTTAAGACCATGACCAACGCTTCGAGAAAGTACACCATACCGCTTCTGGAGTACTTCGATTTGTCGCAGGTCACGATGAGGGTGGGGGACAGAAGGGTGCTTCGCAAAAAATAGATTATGCATTTGTGGAACGGCCCTTTTCCGCAATCTTTGCGTCAATCTGCGGAATTGCTTGTGCGACATATTGAGAAGGCATAAGGCGCAGGGCGTAGGGCATAAGGCAAGACAATCGAAAAACAGCTTTGTTGTTTACCCTGAGCCCTAGGCCATGAACCTTAAGCCCGAGATATCGTACGCTTCATTCCTCAGGTGAGTTTATCCTGAGCTTGTCGAAGGAGGCGCCTTGTATCTGCAGCCTTTACGAAAGCGTCACTTGACTGGTCGAGTTTTACATCCAAAGGATCTGTCTTTGAGTTGAGCGGATGGGATAACGAAGTTGGTATATTATTGAGCGGTTTGTTCGGTTGGAAGAAAGAGTTGGCAGCTTAGCGGAAGCGTTGGGGCTTGGGCGCAGGGAGCATGTGGCCCTTGTCGGGGCCGGAGGAAAAACAACGCTCTTGTTCGCCCTGGCCGAAGAGCTTCAAAGATCCGGGAAGCGGGTGCTCGCCTCAACGACCACGAAACTGTGGCATCAGGAAGCCTTGAGTGCCGCTTCCTTGCTGCTGGTGGAGGAAGAGGTTTCGTGGGAAGTAAAGCTCGACACGTTGCTTGAGCAAAGGGAGTCGGTTTTTTTGGCACAGTCACTCCTCGATTCGGGCAAGGTTCAGGGGATCGCACCTTCCCTTGCAGACGATCTGTACCGAAAAGGCATTATGGACTACCTGCTTCTCGAGGCGGACGGGGCGGCGGGACATGCCGTGAAGGCGCCTTCTGAGCGTGAACCGGTGATCCCGGGCTCGGCAACAAAGGTTGTGGCCATGTTGGGGCTTGAGGCGCTCGGCAAGCGCATGGAGCCCGAGGTGGTCTTTCGGATGGAGGAGTTTCAGAAGCTCACGGGCCTGGCTCCGGGGGAAATGCTGACCACTTCAGCCCTTTCCGGTCTTTTTTCTGACCCCGGAGGACTGTTCAAGGGAACACCGAACTCTGCCGGAAGAGTTGCGTTTCTGAACAAACTGGATTTAATCCGAGATGATAAGGAAGCAGAAAGGCTTGCCTTTACCATAATGGAACGGAGTAGAGGGGAAATTGATCGGGTGGTTCGTGGCTCCCTAAAACAGACAACCTTTATAGTCACAGGAAAAAGTCATGGAAGACCTCTATCCTCAAATCCTTGAGTCGATGAAAGAGCACCGCTTTGTGGTTCTTGCCACGATCATCAAGCTGGTGGGATCCGGACCCCGGGAGGCCGGCACGAAAGTTCTCATCATGGAGGACGGTTCTTTCACCGGCACCGTCGGAGGGGGACTCCTGGAGGCGCAGGTTCTGGGGGGAGCCGAGAAGGTGTTTGCCCGAGCTTTGCCTGAGCGCATTCACTTCACCCTGAGTGGAAAGGATGTAGCTGAGACCGACATGCTCTGTGGCGGCGATACAGAGGTTTTTCTGGAGCCTCTTTCACCCGAGGACTCGGGGGTTGTCAAAATTTTCAAACGGGTTCTGGATATCCAGAAGCGGGGAGGTTCCGGTCTCCTCGTGACCGTGCTCGATCCTGAGCGGTGGGAGAAGGGGCGCATTCCTAAGGGCTTTCTAGAACCGGACGGCACGCGAATCGGGTCTCTAAAAGCGATGGAAGAGGTAGGGCGTAAGCTGGGTGCAGATATGCCCGAGCTGATGAAAAGGCGAAAGCCCAGCCTCATGACTTGGGAAGGCGACGTCGGGCCGGGGGAGGTTTTTGTGGAGCCGATCCTCTCAGACCCGGTGCTGTATGTATTTGGCGCGGGGCACGTTTCCTCCCAGATCGTGCCCTTGGCAAGCCATGTGGGCTTCAAGGTGGTTGTCATTGACGATCGGCCTGATTTTGCTGATCCACAGAAATTTCCGGGAGCAGCGGAAGTCCATGCCCGTCTTCTTGACGGGGTGGTTCAGGAACTGCCTGTAGGGGAGTCCTCCTACATGGTAATTGTGACCAGGGGCCACATTCACGACATGACCGTTCTGGCCCAGTGCCTTAAAACCGATGCGGCCTATATCGGCATGATAGGAAGCCGGCGCAAGATCGGCATGATCTATGACAGGCTGTTGGAGGAGGGTTTCTCCCAGGAGGACCTTCAGCGGGTTCACGCACCCATAGGTCTTGAGATCGGCGCT
>JARRRH010000319.1:0-3852 GCA_037380925.1 Deltaproteobacteria bacterium
GTACTCTTTCTTTTAGATCTCTGGGGACAAGACAGGTCCGTGGTTCAACCCGTGCTGACCTCAAAGGACGAGGTTGAAAAGAAGGTTTCTCATTTCAAGAATCTCCATGATGTTTACGAAGGCCTGGAGAACTTTCCAGGGGACAAGGCCAACGAATACCTCAAGCGAATGTTCACCATTGTGGATAGCTGGCGCAGCCTGTTTGAGGAAGTTTGTGCACGAATCGGCCAGAATCGAAAGTACGGGCTGGCCAACCTCCGTCAGGTGAGATCCCACTTTCCCGGTGTGCCGGCAGTTTTCTATACCAGAAAATCCTTGATCAACGATGCGGTGGCCATGTTTAGGGCTGGGGCGGACGGATTATTCATAAAACCGACAGGACAAGACGACGGGGACACGAAGCGCCTCACTGAAGACTTTGCTCCGGTGCTGCTTGAAGACCTGGCCCGGATTGCAGATCCTTTTGTGGAAGGTCTGGAAGAGCATGAGGCTTTCTACAGAGCGCAGTGCGGTCAGGATGTGCAAGCGCTCATAAGCCGTTGGACAAATTTCAGAATCACGGAAAAACCCTCGCCATCCGCGCCTTGACAAAGACAGTGCTGATGCTTAACGTTTGGTTTGATTGGAGGCTTCGTATCAGTTTGAAATCATTCATTTTCGCCTCACCTATTCTAGGAAAGGAAGAATCGATTTGAGACCATGATCGAGAAGAAGGATGATGGAATTGTGAAAGTCGCAATTTCTCCTGAAACGGGCGAGGCTCAAGGCGATGAAGCGGTTGCGAACCAGGGGATGACCGAGGATGCCATGCCCTTGGAGGAGATGTCCAAGGCCCAGCTGATAGAAAAAATAGAAACCCTACAGGAACAGGTAGAAAAAAATTATGATCTCTATGTGCGTTCTCAGGCAGAGATGGAGAATTTCAAGAAGAGAACCGCCAAAGAAAAAGAAGACACGGTCAGATATGCCAATGAAACGCTCATAAAAGAGATCCTGCCGGTTATAGATAACCTTGAGAAGGCTATATCCCACGCACACCAGGACAATGCGGTTGAGGCTCTGAGGGAAGGGGTCGAATTGACCCTGAAAGGCCTCAAAGCTTCGCTGAAGAAGGCAGGGCTCGAAGAGGTCGAAGCGCAAGGGAATAATTTTGATCCTTGCTTTCACGAGGCTGTATCCGAGATGGTTGATGAGCGTGCAAAGCCCGGAACGGTGCTACAGGAACTCCAGAAAGGATACGTTTTGAACGGCCGACTCATTCGACCTTCCATGGTGGTCGTCAGCAAGCGAAAGGATACGAAGGCTAGCGATGGAAACAGCGTGTCCAGAGAGGCATGTGAAGAACACTAAACACTGCGGATATCATAGGAGGTCATCAATATGGGCAAAGTAATAGGGATTGATCTTGGCACCACCAATTCGTGTGTTGCTGTGATGGAAGGAGGAGATCCTGTTGTTATCGCCAATGCTGAAGGAAGCAGAACCACCCCGTCTATTGTGGCTTTCACCGACAAAGGAGAAAGACTGGTCGGCCAGATAGCCAAAAGGCAGGCGATCACGAACCCTGACAATACGATCTTTGCTGTCAAGAGGCTTATCGGCCGAAAGTTCGATTCTGCCGAGGTTCAGAAAGACGTTAAAGTCCTCCCTTACAAAATTTCAAAAGCGTCTAACGGCGACGCCCATGTATCTGCAAGGGGGAAAGATTACAGCCCTGCCGAAATTTCTTCCATGATTCTTCAAAAGATGAGGCAGACAGCCGAGGACTATCTGGGCGAGAAAATCTCAGAGGCCGTGATTACGGTTCCGGCATATTTCAATGACAGCCAAAGGCAAGCAACCAAAGACGCCGGCCGGATTGCGGGACTGGAGGTTCTCCGAATCATCAATGAACCCACGGCCGCATCTCTCGCTTACGGGCTGGACAAAAAAGCGGACCAGAAGATCGCTGTCTTCGACCTCGGAGGCGGGACTTTCGACATATCCATCTTGGAGATCGGCGAAGGCGTTTTTGAAGTCAAGGCTACCAATGGGGATACCCATCTAGGGGGTGAGGATTTCGACCTCCGTGTGGTGGACTATCTGGCCGACGAGTTCAAAAAAGATCAAGGCATTGATCTCCGAAACGACAAAATGGCACTCCAGAGACTCAAAGAAGGTGCCGAAAAAGCGAAAATGGAACTTTCCAGCTCCACAGAGACGGATATCAACCTGCCTTTCATCACCGCAGATGCCAGTGGTCCCAAGCACCTCAACATCAAGTTGAGCAGGGCCAAACTGGAATCCCTTGTGGACGATCTCATCCAGAAGACCGTAGATCCATGCAAAATTGCCCTGAAGGATGCCGGGTTGAAGCCCTCGGATATCGACGAGGTGATTTTGGTTGGCGGTATGACCCGAATGCCCAAGGTCCAGGAAAAGGTCAAGGAGATCTTCGGCAGGGAACCGAGCAAAGGGGTCAACCCGGACGAGGTTGTGGCTGTTGGTGCCGCCATTCAGGCCGGCGTTCTGAAAGGAGATGTCAAAGACGTCCTGCTCTTGGATGTGACACCCCTGTCGCTGGGCATTGAAACCCTCGGCGGCGTATTCACCAAGCTCATCGAGAAAAATACCACTATTCCCACCAGAAAGAGCCAGATCTTCTCAACCGCGGCGGACAACCAGCCTGCCGTTGAAATCCATGTGCTCCAGGGAGAAAGGGAAATGGCGGCTTACAACAAGACCCTGGGCCGCTTTCAACTCGTGGGAATACCCCCTGCGCCGAGGGGAGTTCCTCAAATTGAGGTGACCTTCGATATCGATGCCAACGGCATTGTCAATGTGTCTGCAAAAGACATGGGCACGGGTAAGGAGCAGTCCATCAAGATTACGGCCTCCAGCGGTCTCAGCGAGGAAGAGATTGAGAGACTCGTCAAAGACGCTGAAGTCCACGCTGAAGAAGACAGGAAAAAACGGGAACTGGCTGATGCGCGGAATATGGCTGATTCCCTTGTTTATTCTACAGAGAAATCCGTCAAGGAACTGGGAGACAAGCTGGATGAGTCGACCAAGACTGAAATCAACACCGCCATCGAGAACTTGAAAAAGGCAATGGAAACTGATAATGTAGAAGAGATCAAACGCTTGGCCGATGAGCTGACCCAGGCCTCGCATAAACTGGCGGAAACCATGTACTCCCAGGCTGCACAACAAGCCGGGGGCACCGGAGGGGGTGCGGAAGCCGCTTCCGGAGCTTCCAAAGATGAGGATGTGGTTGACGCTGATTTTGAGGAAGTGAAAAAGTGAAATTTCCGCTTGGTCTTGCCTACAGGGCTATCCCCGTAATCCTCGCGGGGATGGCCCTTTTTGCATTGGCCTGCCAACCCAAAGCTCGGGTGGAAAAGCCGCCTCAACTGACACCCGATGAAGCGCTCTTTTCCTCGGCTGAATCGGATTTTGGAGCCGGGAATTATGCGAGGGCCATGAAGGCTTACGAGCGCTACCTGGAACATTTTCCGAAAGGACCAAACGCTAAAACGGCTTTGTATCGCATAAGCCAAATTTTCACTTACGGCTATGATTATGAAAAAGCCCTAGCTGCTTTGAAAAACTTCCTGAGGGAATACCCCGGCGATCCCCAGGCGTCGGTCGTCGAATATGACATGGCGCGCCTCTATTACCGTCTGGGTGACTATGAGAGATCCAGGCTGACCGCCATAGAGTGGATCGGAAGGTATCCAGACCATCCCCACCTGTGAGACACCCTCATTCTTCTGGGTCAAAATCTCATGGCCTTGCAAGACAGGCCCAAAGCGTTCTACTGGTTGCGCATGGCCTTTGACGCACTTCGCGAGTCACCGCCAGAACAAAAAG
>JARRRH010000320.1:0-3848 GCA_037380925.1 Deltaproteobacteria bacterium
CCACAAGAAGAAAACCATACAGGCGGAGAAGATTAGAGCCATGAAGCAGGTCAGGGGTTCAACAGGGTCGTGACGTCTCGTGGCGATTCCCTGGCTGTATTCACACCTCAGGACATGAACATTCGTGTCAAGTTTCCATAAATTGAGATGCCAAAAGGGGAAGGATACTGGATGCTGGTCACTTGTTGCTGGGTTCAAAAGGAATTCCTTTTTGATTTATCCGGAATCCAGAATCGCTGCTTATGAAGCAATGGAATGTTTATCCCACAAAATCGTCGTCTTGAGGAGAAGCTTCGCTGAAGTTATGGAAGCGGTTTAGATGAGAGGATCGGGAGCGATTTGCCGGAAAGGAGCTGGGCGAATATGAATTTTTTCAGGCAGTGGGGCAGGTTCATGATGTTGGGTGCGCAAGCCCATGCGAGATGGGAGATGAACATTTCCAGTACCATACTGCGTGACAAAAGGCGCATGGTCATTTTGGGTTTACTGATGGTCCCCATTGTGCTGGGAAGTATCGCCTTTGCGGATCAGATCAGCAATAGCCTTCCCGAAATTTTGGGCGGCAAGAAGGCCTACAGCCCGGCCTTTTATTCGTCGGGCATCTTTGTGGCTTCCATACTCATCGGACTGATTGCAGGCCTCATCACGGGGTGCATCGGCGCCGGAGGCGGATTTGTTATCGCCCCGGCTCTCATGAGCGCAGGCATTAAAGGCATTTTGGCTGTAGGGACCGACCTTTTTCACATTTTTGCCAAAGCGATCATGGGGAGCGTGATCCACAGAAAACTGGGGAACGTTTCCGTAGCCTTGGCGGTGGTGTTTCTGATCGGGGCGATTGTCGGCGCCACGGTGGGCGGACTCATCAACCGGATTCTCTATGAAATCAACCCTGTTCTGAGCGATGCGTTCATAACCACCATATACGCCCTTATGCTGGGTTTCCTGGGGTTCTATGCCTTGACGGACTTTCTGAAGGCAAGGCAGGTCAAAAGGGAGAAGGACTTCCACGGTGCCGGCGCAGGTGCGCCTTCGGGAAAAGATGAAGGGGCGGAGATGGGCAATCTGCCTCAGAAGCTGCAAGCCGTTAAGGTCCCCCCTCTGGTTAAATTCGACTATGATTTCACCCCGGGCGGCAGAAGCATATCATGGATCTTCTTGGTACTCAGCGGCGCCCTGGTGGGGCTGACGGCAGGGATCATGGGGGTGGGCGGAGGTTTCCTGACTTTCCCTATTTTTGTGTACGTGCTGGGGGTGTCTTCTATGACCACGGTGGGAACGGACATTTTTCAGATCATCTTTACCGCCGGCTATGCCGCCATCAGCCAATACGCCATTTTCGGCTTCATCTTTTATACATTAGCTATGGGAATGCTCTTGGGGTCGCTGTTCGGGATCCAGGTGGGTGCCATGGTGACTAAGGTGGTCAAAGGGATCACCATTCGGGGTTTTTATGCCATGGCCGTTCTGGCCGGTTTTGTCAACCGGGTTTTTGCCTTGCCTGCGAAACTGGGAGCCATGGATGTGATCCCCATATCCAAGCAGACGGGTGCCGTTCTGGAAGACATCGGGATTGTGGCTTTCTTCATCGTAGTCGGCGGATTCGGGCTCTGGGTGATTTCGACTTTCCTCAGAAATCTTGGGGTCCTCAAAGGAGCGGAGGCCTAAATATGATTTCGCGAAAGCAGGAGTTTTTCGGCGGCCTGGGTTTGATCATCGCTTTTGTGATTGTTCTTATTTTTTTCTTTCTGCCCCTTTACCATGGCATGAACGGCTTGGACTACCTCGATAATCTTTACAACTCCATATCCAAAGCCTCGGCTTACTATATTCCCAAGGTTAAAAAGGAATGCGAGCCTTTTAAGGGCAAAAGGGTGACCGTGACTCTAAAAATGGCCGATGACAAAACCGCGGAGCAGACAGCCCTGTTGTTCCGGGCTGCCGGAGCCGAACTGCTTTTATCAGGCTCGGAGCTGAAGGTGGGTGGTGATCTAGGACAGATCCTGCAAAACAGCCTGGACGATGCGGATGCCATGTATCACAATGAAGGTGAGAAAGTTCGGAGCAAATACGGCTATGAGGGAAGACGAGTCCTTTACAACTGGTGGCTGGCCTTTCATGAAATGGACAGGGACCTCAAGAAGCAGAAGGAGTTCAATTCGGCGGCGATAATCTCTCTCGTGGTGAAGAAAGCCATCGAGCCCTCTTATAATTACTATCAGATCGAGCCGCAGAGCATCGGTGACAAGTTCGGAACAGTCATTTTTTCCCTGGTGTTTTATGTGGTCTATACTCTGTGGTACGGCTTCGCCATTCTCTTCATGTTCGAAGGTTGGGGTCTGCAACTTGGCCACTAAGGGACGATCCCGCTCCATTTTGGAAGAGGCCATAGGCTGAGGGTCTTTTAAGAAAGCCTTTGGCCTCTTTGCGTTTTTGGGCGGCATGGCAAAGGCGTGATCTCATGGGAGTGCTTAACGCTGTAAGAACATGGTTTTCGAGAAAAGCCGGAGGAGAAGCGCAGAGCGCGGAGGAGCTCCGCGTTGCTTTTAGGGCACGCTACCATCAGTTCAAGCTCCTTTTGAATGCCAACAATAAGGCGCTCGAAATCATGGCCGAGATGGAGGAGGCCTTGAAAGGGACTTGGCCTTTTGGAATGACCTTTGTGCGGTCGCGCTGCACCCGTGTGTCTACCAATGTTTTTCAGATCGCCAAGCACCTGAACGATCTGGCTCCAGGAAAGTATGAGGTCCTCTACCATCGCTTCAAGGACATTCAGGTAAAAATCAATCCCTACATTCGGCCAAGAAGTGTTTCCCTGGAAGGTCCGACGGTCATCCCCCTTCAGGAGGTTGACAAGACCATGGCGGACCAAGTGGGAAGCAAGCTGGCGAACCTCGGGGAGATAGGGAATCGGATCGGTTTAAAGGTGCCTAGGGGATTTGCTGTCACAGCCCAGGGGTATGAGCAGTTCATAAAATACAGTGATCTCCAGGCAGAGATCGACCGCCGCATTCAGTCTGCCGATATGGACAGAACGGATGAGCTCTACCGCCTCACCGCCTCCCTTCAGCATTTGATCATCAGCGCACCCCTTCCACGGGACCTTGAAGGGGTGATAATCCACCATTTCCGGCTTCTCGAAAAAGAGGTGGGTGAAGGCGCCCGGGTAGCTGTGCGGAGCAGTGCCTTGGGCGAAGACTTTCCAGGAACCTCTTTTGCAGGCCAGTACCGGTCGGAGCTCAACGTGAGCGCTGACTATGTTCTCCAGGCTTACAAGGAAGTCGTGGCCAGCAAGTACAGTCTGCCGGCCATGACCTATCGGCTGAACCGGGGCATACGGGATGAGGACGTAGCCATGTGTGTGGGGTGCATGCACATGGTGGATGCCGTTTCCGGCGGGGTCATGTATTCGAGAAATCCCGTCAACATTCGAGACGATGCCGTTGTGATCAATGCCGTTTGGGGTTTACCCAAGTCCGTTGTGGACGGCAGTGCCACGGCCGACCTCTTTGTCATCTCCAGAGGGAATCCTGAGCGTATTCGCCGGAAGGATATCCTCTTCAAAGACCAGAAGTTGGTGTGCTACCCAGAGGAAGGGGTGTGCCGCCTGGATCTGACCGGTGATGTGGGTGGGCTGCCTTCGCTGACCGATGATCAGGCTCTAGAGCTTGCGCGCTTGGCGGTGCGCCTTGAAGCCTATTACAAAACTCCTCAGGATATTGAATGGGCCATAGGGGAGGATGAAAATATCACGGTACTCCAGTGTCGGCCCATGCAGCAAATCGGGGAAGGCCCGAAAAGAGAAGACGGCAAAGCCGGCGGGCGTGAACTGGGGACCGTGATTTTAAAAG
>JARRRH010000321.1:0-3847 GCA_037380925.1 Deltaproteobacteria bacterium
CTTGGGAGCGCCACCCTCATGGTTGAGAAGGGCCAAAAAAATCGCTATGCTGAAGCCGGCGTGGATATCGACGCAGGAAACCTCTTTGTAGAGCAGATTAAACCTCTGGTGAGCAGGACTTTCAAGTCAGGTGTCATCACCGACATAGGCGGTTTCGCCGGGCTTTTTTCACTCCATGTTCAGGATTTTCGAAACCCCGTACTCGTGGCTTCTACCGACGGCGTGGGAACGAAACTCAAAATCGCCTTCATGCTGGACAAACACGACACTGTGGGCATCGACCTGGTCGCCATGTGTGTCAACGACATCATGGTCCAAGGAGCCACCCCGCTGTTCATGCTGGATTACATCGCTATGGGAAAACTGGACGCTGACAAAGCTGTTCAAATCGTCAAGGGCATTGTAGCCGGCTGCGAAGAGGCGGAGTGCTCCCTCATTGGCGGTGAGACGGCGGAAATGCCCGGCTTTTATTCTCAAGGGGAATACGATGTGGCGGGTTTCGTTGTGGGTTTGGCTGATAATGACCAACTGCTGGACAGTTCCGAAATCGCAGTGGGGCACCAGTTGGTCGGCATCGCTTCGAGCGGGCTCCACAGCAACGGCTATTCGCTTGTTCGAAAAATATTTTTCGACCAACTCAAGTTGTCCGTCCATGCCCACATCGAGGAGTTCGGACGCACCCTGGGTGAGGAACTCATCGAACCGACACGGATTTACAGCAGAGTCATTAAAAGCGCACTCCGAGATTTTCGCATTTTCGGTATTGCCCACATCACCGGTGGAGGACTCATTGACAACCTGCCCCGGATCCTGCCGAAGCAGTGTAAAGTCGTTGTGAACCGTTCGAGCTGGGCTCCTCCTCCCATATTCCGCTACCTTCAAAATGCAGGGAAGCTTTCTTCAAAGGAAATGATGAGGACCTTTAACAACGGCATCGGACTGGTGCTGGTTGTCAACCAGAGTGAAACCGATGAAGTGCTTTTGCGCCTGAAAGCCATGGGCGAAACGGCCTATCATGTGGGCTGGGTGGAAGCGCGGGATGAAGCAGACGAGCCCATCCGGTTCGTTGATGACTGAGGGATTCAGTCTTTGGATTTCTAAACCCTATTCGGAAGGCTGTAAATACTCCGAGATATCTTGGGAGGAGATGACCATGTTTGGTCTGGGCACCACGGAATTGATTGTGATCGGCGTTATCGTTTTCTTGATTTTCGGCGCCAAAAGAATTCCCGAAATCGGCAAAGGGTTGGGCGGTGCAGTCAGGGAATTCCGGAAGATCAAGAAAGACATGACCCATGACGACGGAAAGGAAAGTGGAGGCGAGAAAGAGAAAAAGGAAATCAAAAACAACCCGCGCAGCCTGGAGAGCAAGTTGGCGGAAAAAGTTTTAGATCAGACGCCTGGAGTGAAAAAGGTCATGGATGCAAAAAAGAAGGTCGAGAAAGTAAAAAACATCCTCAAGTCCTGAAGAGAGGAAGAACGGAGGGACCACATGACTAAAAAACACCTGTTTCTTGTCGCCCTTGTCTTGCTTCTAATGACCTCGGGTTTTCTTGCTCAGTCTCAGGTCTTAGCGCAGAACGCAACTTCCGAGCCCCTTGTCGGGCTCAAAGCCGTGCGAGTGGAGGTTAAGATTATAGAGGGCTCGGACCAAAGGGTGCAGGAAATCGGCCTGGCTCAACTCCTTGCCCAGACCGAGGAACAACTGAGCAGCGCCGGTCTCAAGGTTCTCGGGCAGGATGAGTATCTCCGCTTGAGGCGTTCCTCCAACTATCCTCTTGCCCTTCTCGAGATTCTCATCGGGGTATTCACGATTGAGGAGGCGGGCGACGTTGTTGTTTATGCCGGCCACGTGAGGCTCAATCAGACTGTTTGCCTGGCCAGAAAACCGTCCCTGAATCTCCTGGCCCCCACCTGGGAATTCAGGACTTTCGGCCCTACGAACGATCTTCCCTCCCTGAGAGAAAGGTTCAAGGATATCGTTAGCAAGCTGGTTCAGGATTACAAATCCGCGGGACCGGCGCGGTAGCGCTCACTTCACGGGCTTAAAGATATTCCTTTACCGCCATTTCAGCCAACTTAAACTTCTGAACCTTACCGGATCGGGTCATGGGAAACTGAGAGACGAATTTGAAGTAGCGGGGCGCTTTTCCGTCAGGCAAGTTTCGTTCTCCATATCGGGTGAGGTCTTCGAGAGACAAGGACGCTCCCTGCTTCAGCTTCACCCACGCCGCCACCTCCTGCCCTTTCAGGGGATGAGGAAACCCGAACACCTGGACCTCGGAGATTTCCGGGATGCGATAAAGCACTTCCTCCAGCTCCGCCGGATAGATCTCCACCCCGTCTCTGACAATGACGTCCTTCAGTCGCCCGGTGATCCTTACATAGCCCTTTTCATCCATCACACCGAGATCACCCGAATGAAACCAGCCCTGCCTGTCGATAGCAGCCGCTGTGGCTGCCGGCAGCTTGTAGTAGCCCTTCATCAATAGGCCTTGAACGCAAAGCTCACCCTGCCTGTTAGGGGGAAGATCTTCCCCTGTGACAGGGTCCGCTATCTTGACCTTGTTGCACTCCAAAGGGGTACCAATGGTGGAAACCCGTAGATCCAGCGGATCCCCCGGATGGGTCATGGTAATCCAGGAGGCGGTTTCGGTGATGCCGTACGCCACGGTTATGTCGGATACGCCCACGTCTTGGACGAGTCTCTTCATAAGCTCCATGGGACAGGGAGAGCCGCCCAGCGTTCCTTTGCTTACCGCGCGCCATCGTTTTGCCTTGAACTCGGGATGGTCCAGGAGAGCAATGATCATGCTTGGGGAACCGTACACTGCGGTGCATTTCTGTTTTTCAATCACCGGCAAAACCTTGGCGGGTTCGAACACAAGGCAGGGCATGACCAGGGTCGCCCCGGTGAGAAGGCCTGCTAAAGCAATGCAGGTGTTTCCAAACATGTGGAACAAGGGAAAGAAAAGACACAACCTGTCTTCGTGATTGAGCCCCTGTCTCTTCGTGGAGGCCAGAGACTTGTTGATGAGACCAAGGTGATCCAGGACAACCCCCTTAGGCACACCGGTTGTTCCCGAAGTGTACATAATGGCCACAGGGTCTTCCGGCCTGACCTCCTTCTCTCTTTCCTCAAGCACAGATGAGTGGACTTCATCTCCCAGCGCTGTCAGCTCGGCCCAAGTCACCAGTTCGGGGTGGGGTTCAGGGGCCACCACAAAAACGCTCTCCAAAGAGGGGACATGCTCCTTCATAGCCTGAACAGCATCCACAAACGCTTCGTCGTCCGAACTTCGCGCCATGACAATACCCTTGCACTCTGACTGTTCAAGAATGTAGCGCACGTCTTCGGGCTCCGCTCCGGGGTCCACCGGAATGAATACAGCCCCGATCTTGATGAGGGCGTGCTGGGCAACAATCCACTCAGAAATATTGGGCGCCCAGATCGCGACCCGATCCCCTTTTTGAATCCCCATATGGATCATGCCTTTTGCGGCCCGCTCCACCTCCCACCTGAACAGGCCGTAATTGTAGTATATGCCTTCCTCTGTATGGATCAGCGCGTCGTGGCTTGTATGCCGGTCTGCAACCTCATTGAGCATCTGACCGATTGTTTTCCGTACAATTTTCATGAAGGCCTCCCCGAAAGCGGCTGGGATTCGCTGTGATTCTTGTTTTGCCCCTAGATGACAGGACGGGCATAATCTGGTATGAATAAAATGTTGAGGCCTTGAGGACCCAGCTTCGAATGATGAAATAAAAGAAGCCACAAGGCTGAAGGGCACTATTAACACAGACCCGATCAAGGGTCAAACGGGTTAGAAACGTTCAAAAGTGTTCG
>JARRRH010000322.1:0-5339 GCA_037380925.1 Deltaproteobacteria bacterium
ACCATCAAATAGGGGCCGGTGTCCTCGGTCTGGAGTCTATTTATTTTCTCTACCAGCCCCTCGCCGGGATTCCTCAACGCGCGGTCTTTGAGCGGCGATCTCAACTTCTTTTTTCCGTTATCGAACATCTCTGCTTACCACCTGTACACAAATGAAAAACCCCTGCTCCACGTGGATCAAGGAGAGGGGCTAAAAGCTTTCTAAAGTAGAATGCCGTAGTCAACTCCTTTAATAAGCTTATTTTTACATAATTATACTTAACTTAACCTCCAAAGTCAACCCTTCGGCTACTCCGTGCCTCCCCACGGGGCATGCTCGGGGTTGACCCTGAGCGGCTCTTTTTACCCCGCTCTCCCGAGCGGGGCTTGAGATCCGTCGAAGGGTCAATTTCTCATTCAGCTACGATTCTTCAGTCTTTATTCCAGTCCATATCTTGAGATCATCCGCCTCTAGCGAAATTTACTTTTTTACCAACGTGCGCCTTGGGTCCCACGGTTTGAACGACTTTTTACTCTGAGGGAAATCGAAGGGGAGCGACTTTTACGATTTTTTACCCTGAGGGTAATCGAAGGGGACGATTCCTACGATTTTCGCGGCTCTTTCGATTCTTACAACTTACCGGTTCTTAAGAAATGCCTTATGCCTTGCGCCTTTTGCCTTAAGCCTTGTCCCATCTCTCCTATTTTTCAACAACGCGCCCTGTCCTTCACTCCTACCCAGAATTCTATTAAGAATTGCATTCTCAAGTTATTATTTCATGGATGTCCCCCTAGCCACTTAATTCTTGCCGCCCGTTCCTAGGCGGATTATTCATACCCTTACGGTGTTTTAATGAACTTCTCATTGCGCGAATGGGGGCATGCTAGAGAGTGCCAGGTGCATCAATGGGGAAATACCGGATACGGGACCTTGCATCTTCTACGGTTACGATGCAGCCTTTTTTAAGGGCGTCCGGAAAGCTTTCGATCACTGAGGATAAGCGTTCGATGACATGGGGTGTGCGGGTATTCTTCAGGCGAAAGAGAAGGACACTCGCCTTCCGACTCTCGGTAAGAGCCGCAATCTCTCCAAAATCAAGATCAAAGGTGATAACCACGCGGTCTTCGCGGATCGCTTTTTCAAAGATCTCTCCGTTGGGAATCCTGTGAAGCCCTTGGTCTCTCAAATGAGTGGCATCATGCCCATTTTGACGTAGCCACTTAACAATTCGGACATCTACACACATGTCTGCGAGAAATCGCACGCAGCCTCCGCTAAGTTTCAGGCTTCCACCGGATAAACCTCTTCCGTCGTCAGCCAAGCCGCATATTCAAGCGCCGCCTGAATGTCTTCCCGTTCAAGGTCAGGGTATCCCTCCAGGATCTCCTCGAACGACGCGCCATGGGCTATCTGCCCAACGATCACAGAGACGGGAATACGCATTCCCCGGATACACGCACGGCCTCCCATAATTTTGGAATCAAATGTGATCCGATCAAACATATCTATCACCACCCTTCTCCTTTTCGATCTCAGCGCAGTCGGTATAACGCCCAAGCAACGAAATCCAGCCATACCGTTTCATTGTGTTAACCTTATACCATTTTCCAGGAAAGCTTTCAAATACACAGCTTGTGGAACTCCTAGACCGGGCATCTCCCTACATCCAGCCTCCATGGCTCGGCGAAGCCCTCGGGGCGAAGACGGCTGACCTCGGATCTCTGATCTCCGACCTCTGGCTTTTTAACGACTTCCGAGCCTTTTACGACTCAAGGGTTCTTAAGAAATGCCTTATGCCTTGCGCCTTTTGCTTTAAGCCTTGTCCCATTTCTACAAATTGTCAACAACGTCCCCTATCCCACGATTTTCATCTTAAAAACCTCTTTGTCCGGTGGTCATCGAGGTTATCCTGGCTGGGCCAGTAGTGGTTTTCAGCCGGGGTGAAGATGGGTCTGTCGCGAAGGGTCAGGATGTGGCCCGGGAGGTTCTGTTCCACTTGGATTTTTCTGGAAACCAGGACTTCATACTTGGTGCCGACACTCATGAGGCCTTCGTCAAAGGACCAGTGGCAAAGCCGGCATAGCGCAAGACCGTTTGTGGGCTTGTCGTCGTGGCTCTCGCTCCAGGGCCTGATGTGCGCTGCCTCAACCACCGTGTGGCCCTCGGGGGTGAGCATCCGGATCCCGCACAGGGCGCAGCGATGCTCGTAAATCGTCACGACGGCCTTCCGGAAACCCTGGTCTCTAATCCGGATAGCGGTCGCGGTCTCGGAGTCCTGCTGCTTCTCCCACCATGAGCCAGTCTCCGCTGCCTGACCAGGCGAGAGCAAATCCCTGCTGTACTCGTAAGCCCCGAGATTCACGGTCCCCTGCTCGATCAAGGCGAACCTGATCTCAGGGGAAAAGTAGGTGTTGATCAGGGCCATCCTCAACTGCTGGCGGGGTTCCGACTGCATTAGGAGCGCAAACAATTCGTCATCCAGCTTCTCACCGGCACAAATTTCACGGAGCCTAGTCATGGAACTGAAATCCATGTCAATCTTCGTCTCGAAACCCGGGTTGGGAACAAGGTGCCAGAATCCGTCGTTTTTGAGTCGGGGAAACGGGTAGGCCATGTTGCCCGTCGTTCCGACAGGCATGATCCTAGCCCAATAAATGTTGAAGGTCTCGACGAGTTCAAGGGACGGCTCTATGAAGTTATCGGTGATCTGGCCCTGCAGGATTAGATCCATCACCGAGAAGAGAACGAAAGGCTTGTGCGGTGCCTGGAAGCATGTGACGGAGGACCATCGCTTCCGGTTCTTGTCCGTCCGAAGGTTTCCAAACATCCGAACGTATTTGTCGAGCATCCTATTCCCTCGCCTCTCACAGCCCAGTAGTCCCGCGCTGGAAGTGAGCCTTTGCACTCAAGCACCCTGGAACAGTGAAGTCTGCTGGAGTCAGCCCGTGATATTTGACATTTTTAAGTTTTCACACTTGGGGAAACTCCTGTTGCTCAAAGAGTGAATAGGCTAGATATCCCCATATGCTAAATATCAAGGGCTGACGCCGTTTACATTATTTATTTGTCGCTGATAAAATCCCCTCCAAATGGCCTTGTCCCTCGGACATACCGGGACAAGTGATAGGAAACGAGGTGCACATCGTCTGGGCTCATGGTCTCGCTCTCATGTTCAAGGAAACCTGGAAGCGCTTTTGGATTAAGCACCCAAACCTTAGCGCCCTTGGGTTGTTCATTTACAAACCATCCCGGATAGAGAACGACCGGCCTGACCCCGAATGACTTGCCCGTGCTCTCTTTGATTAAGTCTTTAAGCCAGCGGCTGAGCTCCTTTGCCTGCGCGACTGGATTACGATCGGGGCTGAAACCTGCAACAGTAACTTTTTCCCCATCGTATTCGACCACAGCTTCTCGCCCGTTCGGTTTGCTGATCGTCTTGGTTTCAATCATGTAAATCCCAGTTGACCCGATGAGCACGTGATCCAGGTTGAATTTTCCGCCTGCAATGTCATGAAACACCCTGTATCCTTTTTCCCTGAGCCGTTCTAAGTACTGCCCGACTGCCTTCTCTCCCTCTTGCCCTTGCTTTAGGTTCCGAATGCTCTTCTTGATCTGCATCACCTTAATCCCAGCCAAACAACAGACCAAGATTGCGATCCCAGTAAACAACCACGGCTGCGGAGGCCATTTCAGGGAGAATCTTGCCCATTCCAAAACAGCCACGAAAACGAACATCACCCCAACCATCAAATAGGGGCCGGTGTCCTCGGTCTGGAGTCTATTTATTTTCTCTACCAGCCCCTCGCCGGGATTCCTCAACGCGCGGTCTTTGAGCGGCGATCTCAACTTCTTTTTTCCGTTACGCGCGGTCTTTGAGCGGCGATCTCAACTTCTTTTTTCCGTTTTTGAACATGTCCGCCTAGGTAGACCTAACCCCCTTCTTTTACTCTCCTGACAGCTAATTGATCCGATTGACCAGTTTATCAATCGAAGCAAACCACTCCGCCTTTCGGGGTTCCAACAATATGAAGGGAGGGTAAGACGTTGGGGAGGGGTTCTTTCCATGTACCAATCTGTATTTTTTCCTTCCGCTGATACTCTCGAAATACTTTGTAGCGGCTCCCTGCATCAGAGACGCAAGATCATCGAGATAATCATTAACGGGTTCAGGAGACCATCCAAGCCTGCGGAATCGTTCGTACAATCTAGAGGTTGAGGCAAGAAGACCTTTCTTGTGAAGCTGGCCTAAAGTGAAGAAGTTGCCCGATTCCGGTGAAACATACTTGATTATAGGACCAGCATCGCCCCAGTCTATTTCAAACCTTCTTCGGTAGGACTCATCTAGAATCCATTTTGCGAATTGAACGGTTTCTTTGCCCTTTTGTTCTGATGATTTCTCAAGCTCCTCAAAGAACTCCTCCTCTGTTATTCTGCGCCTTGTTGAGCCAGGGCCTGAAGGTTCCGTTGGCAGACTTACAGCGATATCCGATCGCGAGACTGGGATCTTTAATTCGACAACAGCCCTTGTGACCTCTTTTGTACGAGCAAGAATCTTGGGTTGGATATAGTAGGTTTTTTCGTTTTTTTCCGAGCTGTCTCGATATACAGCAAGTTCAACCAGCGCCAGGGAATATCTAAGATGAGGCGTCTGTTGAAGAAACTCCGCCATTTTTTCCACGCCTTCTTGTATGCCATCTCCAACAACCAGAAGCAGAAATCTCCCAGATTCAAGATTCCGGGACACACGGTCCACGAACTCTACGTCGTCAACTTCACCGTCATCAGGGTCGGCGAAAAGTTCGACCAATTGATCACCATTGTTTTTGTGATGTCCTGTGGATTTGATTGCTGAAACCAAGGAATCGTAAGACCATGCAGTCATCTCTTTGACGTAATCGATGAGCTGCGCTATGACCGATCTCCTGGCGTCCGGGTTCCTCCATAGTTTTGTTTCTACCAGGGTGATATATCCTTTACTGTTCATGTAAAGCAGGTCAATAGGACCAGCTGCCGTAGGCAGTTCACGTGCAATCGGTATCGACCCCTCAAAAGCTGGTTCCAGATCAGAAAACGGCAAAATATCGGGATGGCTGAACAGCAGATTCTGAAGCCAGTCTTCGTTGAAGAGCTTTTCAGCGAAAGGCACCCGTTTTAAAACAACCGTTGCTCCGTCACGGACTAGAACGGGCCTTGCATACTTATCACTTTGCATTTTACCCTCATTTCATTGCTCTATCCATCTCCTCCAATTCCTCTGGCTCACGCACTTCCCATCACCTCTTTTTCTTTCCCCTCAAGGCGCTGTGCCCTTCCAGGATTTTAGAGAAGGTCGACTGGGATCAGCAAAAACAAAAGCAACC
>JARRRH010000323.1:0-3833 GCA_037380925.1 Deltaproteobacteria bacterium
GGCGAGCTTTCGATCCAGCAAGACACGCGGGTATTCGGTTTTGAAGTTGCTGATTAATCGGAAATAGCTCTTTTTGCAGTTTAGAGGCTAGGGGCACTATCAGACCCCGGTCTCCTATAACTGCATCAGCCGTTCTCCAAGATAGGTGTATCTTCTCATAATCCTGTCGTTTTTTACCCCCATGGCCATGGCCTTCTGGCTCCCCACCATGACCACGAGTTTCTTCGCCCTGGTCACTGCGGTGTAGATTAGGTTCCTTTGAAGAAGCATATAGTGTTGAGCCAGGATGGGAATGATCACAGCCGGATATTCACTGCCCTGCGATTTATGGACCGAGATGGCATAGGCCGGCATGATTTCATCCAGATCAGAAGCATCGTAGGGCACCGCTGTGCCGTCAAAAGTCACTGTCACCTCTTGGTTCTCCAGGTCAATGGCCGAAATCCTTCCCATATCTCCGTTGAACACATCCTTTTCATAGTTGTTCCGAATCTGCATGACCTTGTCTTTGAGCCTGAAGGTTCTGTCTCCTCTGACCATCAGTTCTTTGGATGGATTGAGGACGGCCTGAAGTTCCCTGTTCAGATTGTCCGTACCCACAGTCCCTTTGTGCATGGGCGTGAGGATTTGGATGTCCTCCACGGGATCCAGGTGGAACCGGCGCGGAATTCGGTCACACACAAGCTCGAGGATGAGCTTGAGCGCCTGTTCCGGATCATCCTGCTCGACGAAATAGAAATCCTCGAGTGCAGCTCTGTCTGAAGGGAGTTCCGGCAACAGTCCGGCGTTGATTCTGTGGGCGTTGACCACGATACGGCTCCTGCCCGCCTGGCGGAATATATCGGTCAACTCCACCACCGGTACGGACTTTGATCGAATCAGGTCCTTTAGAACGCTGCCTGCGCCCACAGAGGGGAGCTGATTGACGTCTCCTACCATGATGAGTGTGGCCTTGGAAGGAACGGCCTTAAGGAGATGGTACATTAGGACCGTGTCGATCATAGAGGTCTCATCGAGAATCAACACATCCACCTCGAGAGGATGATCCTGATCGCGTTGAAACCCGCCCTTGCGGGGACTGTATTCGAGCATTCTGTGAATGGTCCTCGCCGGATAGCCTGTGGCTTCACTCATGCGCTTGGAGGCTCGTCCTGTGGGCGCGGCCAGCAGAATTTTGGCGCCCAGTTCCCTGTAGATCCGGATAACCGCGTTGATAATCGTTGTCTTGCCCGTCCCCGGTCCGCCTGTAATCACCATGGTCTTTTCGGAAGCCGCCTTTTTCACTGCCTCGGCTTGCTTGGGCGCGAGTTTCAGATTGATTTTTCCCTGCACCCATGTGATCGCCTTATCCTCGTCGATCTTGCGAATGCGTCTGGGTGTGGAAAGAAGGCGCGAGAGATGGTTTGCGATGCCGGTTTCAGAAACGTGGAAATGTTTGAGATATACCGCCTTTTGATTCGGCTTGAAGGCCTCCAGATCCTGGTTGAGATCTTCTATGGTCAGCCGTGCTTCCGAGGCCATGGTGCCGATTCCCTGGGCAACCACGTCCCGGTCCACCTCCAAAATTTCTTCGCATTTCTCCAAAAGTGATTCATAGGGATAAAAGACATGCCCCTCTTCAGCAAGCTGATTCAACACATACAGGACCCCGGCCTCGGCCCTGACCGGTGCGCTTTTTTCAAACCCCATTCTATGCGCTATCTTGTCGGCGGTGAGAAAGCCGATCCCGAAGATATCGGTCGCCAAGCGATAGGGATTCTGCGAGGCTACAGCGATGGAATTCCAACCATACTTCTTGAAGATCTTCGTGGCATAGGCGGGGCTCACCCCGTGTTCCTGAAGAAAGATCATCACCTCTCGAATCTCTTTTTGCTCTTTCCACGCCTTTGCGATCATCTCGATTCGCTTGTGTCCAATGCCGTCAATTTTTGAAAGTTCTTCGGGGCGGGCCTCAATGACCTCCAGGGTTTGGTCTCCAAACTCTTTTACAATTCGTGATGCCATGACAGGCCCGATGCCCTTGATGAGCCCGGATCCCAAATATTTCTTGATCCCGCCGGCGGTCGCAGGCAGGACAGGGCGATGACTGATCACCTTGAATTGGCGCCCGAAGCGCGGATGCCGCTGCCAGTTTCCCTTGACGCGCAGCATTTCACCCGGCGCGGGCGACATGAGGGATCCGACGATCGTCACAGGCTCAGGCTGTTCTAAAACCTTGAGCTTGGCCACGGTGTAACCCGTCTCCTCACTGAAATAGGTAATTCTTTCGATCTGACCTTCCAGCTCGGTGTGGGAGTTTTCGTCTGTCATGGTATCCATAAAATGGCTTCGCCATTTTATAAAGCGCGGCTCCGCCGCTTAACGATACTGCACGGTGCGAGCAGCAGGAAATAGTCAAGTTTTAATTCCACCATCCCGCAACCTCGGTCGGAAAGAAAAGGACCTCCGAGGATTTATGTGCGTCAGATTTCACCCCACTCTAGGAACCCTCAACATTTGGGCGGCGTTTCCACCCATGATCTTCCCGATGGCTTCCTCGGGCAGGCCCGCCGAGGCTATCTCTTCCATGTAGCGCTTGGGGTTCAGGAGGGGATAATCTGACCCAAACAGGATTTTTTCAAAACCGATGATCTCACCCGCCACCCGGTATATGTCCGGAGCATACAGGTAAGGAGAGGCTGCTGTGTCGACCCAGACATTCCGGAGAACCTGGCGAACCTCTTTCTTCATGAGCCCATAGAAGAAGAGCCCTCCTCCCCAGTGGGCCAGGATGATGCGGTTGGATGGGTACTGTTTGAGGAACGCGTAAAGCCTGGCGAGAGTCATTGCTGTCTTGCCGGGATAGACATGTCCCACAGGCTCGTTGGTGTGAAGAAGGAGCGGCACCTCAAAACGCAAGCAGTCGTCCATGATTTGATCCAGGGCGGGCAAATCCTGTGAAGCAAAATCCGAATCATAGACAGCCAGTTCTCCGACACCCGAAAGCCCTGCCTCGAGACATCTCCTGACCTCTTCAGCAGCGCGGGAAGATTTCAGTGAAACGCAGCAAAATCCTATGAGCCTGTCATGGTGCCGCTGAACAGACTCAAGGATGTAATCGTTGTGCCTCCGAAAGTATTCCGCCTTTTCCCACGGGAACCCAAAGACGACCGATTTCTGAACGCCTTCTCCGTCCATGCTCTGAATGAGGTCTTCCCAACCCACCAGTTTCGAATCCGGAGACTCATAGAGACGTTTGAAGGATGGTTCTTGCCCGAAGAAGCGATCTCGGTTTTCTCTGAAGTAAGGAGGAAAGATGTGGGTATGGATATCGATAATCATGAGAACAGTTCTTTGAGGGATTCTTCCACCATACCGGGCCTAAAGCCCACATGTTTCTCCACAACCCTCCCTGTTCGGTCTATCAGAAACAGGGTCGGTATGGACGTGCTCCCAGAGCCGAAGTAATCCTCCATCACCTTCCAATCCGCCCTGAGGATTTTGTAGTTTATATGGAGCTGTTTCTTAAAATCCAGCAAGTCCCCGTTGGAGACTTCCTCGGGATCGTCGAGGGAGATTCCCATGATCACCAAGCCCTGATCTCGGTACTTCTTTTGAAGCTCCACCAGTTCAGGAATGGACATGCGACAGGGAGGGCACCATGTGGCCCAGAAATCCAGAAGCACAATATTTCCTTTGGAAGCGGTCAGGGTGACGGTGTTTCCGGAAAGGTCCTCGAGCGAGAAGTCCGGCGCCACATCACCGGGATTCTCCTTTTTCGCACACCCAAAGCACAGCAGAAGAATAAAAATAGCAATGGGGATCGTGCACTTACGCTTGAGAATGCTCGACAT
>JARRRH010000324.1:0-1414 GCA_037380925.1 Deltaproteobacteria bacterium
TGACCGTGCCCACATCCTCCCCGTCAAGGGCGGCAAGAATGTGCTCGGGGTGGTGCAAGGCATCTATAATCTGCAGTTCTTTAAGGCACTTGGCACGTTGGAGCAGGGGGAGGATAGCCCTTTCTATGACGAGATCGTCCAAATCCATATCCATGAGTTCTTTGGCGGATACTCTTTTGAAAAACTTCATATTCTTTCGGTCTTTCTTGGTCACTTTCTTAGGGTCGCGATCATAAAGACCTTTTTCGTCTTTGAGGTAAATAAGTTTTCGAGCCCCGATATTCTCGGCCAGGAGAAAGGCCCCGCAGTCCGTTCGGTGGGGCGGAATAGATCCAATTTCCGCTGGATGCTCAAAGTAGCCGTAAGGGGGGATCCCGTAAGTAATAGGAAGATATCCAAGCTGGCAAAACATGGTCAACTGCTCCAAATTGTCACCGTGTCCGATTTTCACGCCGCCATATTTGGCCAGCAGGACGCTGAGCATTTCAGCATTCTGCCAGGAGACCTTGTCCCCCAGTTTGGAAAGAACACCGGTAGGCATCCCCAAATCTACCCCGATGCTGTAAACATGGCGAGCTCGGGTTCCCCCACCGGTCATCAAAATGATCTTGTATTTTTCCTTCGCTTCTATCAGTACATCCAATATGGGCAGAACGGCTTTTGAGCCGCGATCAATGATGCTTTGTCCCCCGATCTTGAGTACATTGATATCGGGTTGCATCCGGAAGTATTCTTTGGATTCGGTTCTCCTGAGAAACTCTTTGCTTACAAGAGACTCGCCCATCATGGGAGTATCAATGTGGAGTCTTCCTTTTGCACCTCTCTCTTTAATCAGTTTTTTCACGATCCAAATACCTTTCCATCGGATTATGCGGGCATTCCATGGAGTCTCACATAGGGGGGCATCATTTTGCCGAAAAAGAATTTTATTTGAGAAAAGCCATAGGCGCGAGCTTACCGGAAAGTGAAATATAGGAAGAAATCGATTTGCTTGTCAAGCGGCAAAGTCCTCGAGTCACGTCAGTCAATCACAATGCGGTGCAGAGGAGGGGCCTCGCTTCACCGGGCTTGTTGATTCTCTGAATTGTCGTTCATGCGCCTTGCCCGGTAACGTATGCAGGGTGTATAAACCCCTTTAACTGATCCACACGGAGACAGAGATGAATCCACGCATTCGATTTAACCGAATGGAACTTGCAGGTTCCCTTGGAGATCTGGGGACAATTCTTCCCCTTGCTATTGGCATGCTCATGATCAACGGGCTTAATCCCACGGGGCTTTTTCTGGCCGTGGGCCTCTACTACTTGTCTTCAGGGCTTTATTTTGGGGTCACTGTGCCTGTGGAACCCATGAAGGTCATCGGCGCCTATGCCGTTGCAACGGGTATCGGCGCCTCCCAAATTGTGGCCTCAGG
>JARRRH010000324.1:1424-5255 GCA_037380925.1 Deltaproteobacteria bacterium
GTGGCCTCAGGCGCTCTCATGGGCGTGTTTCTCTTGATCATAGGCGGAACAGGAGCCATAACTTTTCTCGGCCGATACATCCCCAAACCCGTTATTAGAGGGGTGCAGCTTTCAACAGGCACCTTGCTCATATCCCAGGGGGTGAAACTGATGCTGGGAACCTCCAAAATTCAGGTCCTGCGTCAGGCTGCTGAACCCTATCTCACTGTCCAAAATGTCGGTCCCCTGCCCCTCGGGGTTCTTATAGGCGTTGGGCTGAGCATACTCACCTTGTTTTTGCTTGAGAACAGAAGATTTCCTGCCGCTCTTGTTGTGGTTGTTGTTGGCCTGGCCGTAGGATTGGTTCTGGGGACCCGCGCGGGCCTGAACGACCTAAAACTCGGTGTCTACCTGCCAACCATCCTTCCCTTTGGGTTTCCTTCCTGGATAGACTTCACTACCGCTTTACTTCTCCTTGCTGTTCCCCAACTGCCCATGACCCTGGGAAATGCGGTAATCGCCAATGCGGATCTGTCGGCTCAGTATTTTGGGGAGGCCTCCAGGAAGGTCACTTACCGCGGTCTGTGCATCAGCATGGCTTTGGCGAATTTCTTGAGTTTCTTCGTAGGCGGCATGCCCATGTGCCACGGGGCGGGTGGTTTGGCTTCTCGGTATCGATTCGGGGCCCGCACGGCAGGTTCAAACATCATCATTGGCGCCATCTTCCTGTGCCTTGCCGTCTTTCTTGGCGGTCATGCCTTGTGCATCATTTGCCTTCTTCCCATGTCAGCTTTGGGGGTTCTTCTTGTCTTTGCGGGCAGTCAGCTTGCAATGACCCTTTTGGACATGAAGGACCGGAAAGAACTCTTCATCCCCCTGATGGTCCTGGGCATTACCCTAGCCTCCAATCTAGCCGTTGGCTTTCTCACCGGCATTGGTCTCGGCTACCTCCTCAAATCGGAGAAACTCAGCATTTAGTTGTTACTAAACCCTCCACCTCTGGTGGAGGACCCGGGTAGGTTCCACCGATCCGGGGAGAATAAGGGCTGTTAGAGCGATAGCGGTGTCGGCTCGAGGGCACCAGCTCTGCTGGTGGAGCCTTACTGCTCTTCAAAGAGCACCCAGTCAATGAGGCAATGGTGCGTGCATTCAGCCACTTAGAGCTTTCCGGGCAAGGCACCGGTCGAGACCTTTTCCCAGGCTTTCTTGATTTCTTCACAAACTTCCAAGCGATCTCTTGACAAGCCAGCAAAGTTGCTATAATTGTTCCTGCCCTCGACGGCATGGTCTCGGAGCGTCTATGCACTCCGAGTATTAACTTATCTCATGGTCAGAGACAATTCGGGAGTTCGCTCCCAAACGAAAGGAGGGGCAGATAATGTTAAAAGAGTTCAAGGACTTCGCCATGAGGGGCAACGTGGTGGACATGGCCGTGGGCATAATAATCGGTGCGGCCTTTGGTGCCATTGTCAAGTCACTGGTCTCCGACGTGATTATGCCGCCCATCGGGTTGTTGTTGGGCAACGTTGATTTTAGCAATTTTTTTATTGTATTAAAGGAGGGTACTCTGGCCAATCCCTTGGTATCCCTTGCTGAGGCCCAAAAAGCCGGTGCAGTCACCCTCAACTACGGTCTCTTTGTCAACGCAATCATCAGCTTTCTGATAGTTGCCTTTGCCGTGTTTCTACTGGTGCGCAGTATAAATAAAATGAAGAGGGCTGAGGAAGCACCAGCGGCTGAGCCGACAACAAAGGAGTGCCCCCAGTGCCTCTCAACAATACCCATCAAGGCCAAACGGTGCGCGTTTTGCACCTCGGAGGTATAGGAAAGCCCAATGACAGGGTCTTGACGGCCGGACAAGGTCAAAATCCTGGTGCCCAACGACAAGCTTTTTGGAGTCGTGCACATGGTCTCCACCTCTTAGACTTTTTCAGAGCTTATTGTCGCAAAAAGGCCCAGTCTGGCTCGCCATTCAAACGGCCGGGCCGGCTGCGGCCTTTTTTCTCAAATAAGCCTTAACTATATGAAGTTCATTAAAATTGGAGTTTCTTGACAATTAGACACTAATTAGATAAAATTTTTTATTATTTTTGATTCATTTGCTGTCATTTAGGTATCTTTTGAGGGACATCCTGGCGCCCCAGAAATCTCGAAGCGGTCTGATATGCTTTCACCCGGAACCAACTAAAGGATCCGCCAGGATTTCCTAGGCAAAAGAAGGGAGTCGTTGAGAAATGAGAAAGTCCAGAAAAGCACTGTCCGCTATCCTTGCCCTAGGCCTCATAATCGGCTTGGCGTCTTGGGTTTCTGCCGACCAATCCCTGATGGAATTTTTGTATCTGCAAAGCGGAAAAAAGGTCAAGTGCGATGCCGTTTGGAAAGGCATGGGCGATTATATCTGGTGCAGCAGAGCCGGGAACATCAAAGGATATCCAAGCGATGAAGTTGACCTGACAAGGACCTTTAGAGTGCAGCCTTTATTCAACAAAAAGGTGAACCAGAGTTTGGCGAGCTTCAAACAAGGGGATTGGGATGGGGTGATCACAGAGGCATCCGACGCTCTGATTCTAGCCCCGGAAAACGAATTCGCTTACACCAACAGGGCAGCGGCTTACATCGGCAAAGGGCTTTTCAAGAAAGCGGTTGAAGACTGTAATACGGCCATTCAAATCAATCCCCGATATGGTTTAGCTTACAGCAACCGCGGCTTCGCTCTTGAATTACTCGGGGACTCGTACCATGCCGGTATGGACTATGACACGGCCTGTAAGCTAGGAAGCAACCTGGGATGCAACAATTACAGAAGGCTCGTGGTTCAGAAAAGAGACTTCAACGTCCAGCCCATTGTGAACGAACTGGTTGACCAGAGCCTCGAGGAGTTTCGGAAAGGCGATTGGGACGGCGTGATCAGCAAGACCACAAGCGCACTGGCATTCGACCCAAACGATGTGGTAGCTTACACCAACCGTGCCGGCGCTTATGCCAACAAGGGACTTTTAAAGGAAGCATTGGACGATGCCGACATGGCCGTCAAACTGAGTCCTGGCTTTGCTCTGGCTCATAATAACCGCGCGTATGCCATGGAACGTATGGGGCGTAGAAAGGTCGCCCTTCAAGAGTATGGAACGGCATGCAGAATGGGCAGCGGATTGGCCTGCAGGAATCAGCAGAGACTGTCCGGGGAATAAGTAGAAATCTCTTAAGAGGCCCCTTCAACATTCACAAAGCCCTGCCTCTTTGAGGCGGGGCTTATATTTTACTCAGGAGACGGGTCTCAAACGGATTCTACGGCTTTAACTTCAGGAACGTTCTGTTTCAAGACTTTCTCAATACCCATTCTGAGGGTCATTTGCGACATAGGGCAACCCCCGCAGGCACCCATGAGTTTAACCTTCACCAGCCCTTCGTCGTCCACGTCCACCAGCTGCACATCTCCCCCGTCCGCTTGGAGCGCGGGCCTCACCTGATCAAGGGCGTTCTCGATTTTTTCCTTGAGTGTCATTGTTTCCTCCTCACTTCAATCATTTATTCATTCCTGTCCAAAAACGGTTCGCGATCTTGCAGGGGCATGTGGCGTCTGACCCCCATGCGCCTGCCTTGGCGATGCAAAAACAACTAAAAAGCTCATTTCAAAGTTATTTTGGACGCCGCTCTCATTTACTATAATCTAAGCACAGGATTTGCTTCTGCAACCTTGACACAGTTTTAAGATACCGGCACCGCACACTTGCAGACCGCACACATAACGCCCTACTCGCCGAAAGACTCCCAGAATTCTTTGTCCCGGTCCTTCCAATTGGGGCCGAACTTCTTCTCCCAGTAAGTGGTACCCACCCTGTCAAGCCAGCGCCA
>JARRRH010000325.1:0-6516 GCA_037380925.1 Deltaproteobacteria bacterium
TTTGAATTCATCCCTGAAAAGGGACAGGTCGATTTCTATCAGGTCCTCCGGCTTCCTATATATGGGATACTTGAATTCGTCGTCAGGCATCCGTCTTGCTTCGAATACCGGCTCAAAGTAGCCGGTGAAAAGAACGTGCCGATTTCCGACCCTGCCCGCTGCCTTGTAAAGCAAGAACTTTCTCCGGATCTCCTTCCCGAGCGTCTCTGCATCAGGCCGGGAAGCAATCAGCTTCAGAAAAGCCTCTTGTGTATCAATCACATCTTGGCAGGAATACTGATGAGGGCCGTAGTCAAAAACATAATCCGGATCCAGCCGGCCGAGGTATTCCAGATTCCTCTTGATGCCCAACTCGAGGCTTTCCCATCCCAGGTCATCTCGAAAGGCTGGGGGGAAGAAACGGACTTGCTTTAGCGCTTCTTTTGGGCTTTCCGCTTCCCTTCTCAGGCCGGGAGCACAACAAAATAGAGTCAAAATAATGAAAATAATTATACTTAGGTATAATAAATTATTACAAAAACGATTCATTTTCCCTTGTTGACACACAATCCCACCCCCCACACTTCCCCTCGAGAGGAAGGGTATGGAAAGGGGCGTAGCAGGAAGTCAGATGACAAGGTTTTATGCTAGGGATGTACTCTCTTAACTTTTATGACTTTACTTATTTATAGTCTGGAGAACAAGTGAAAAGGGCGGTGTGATTCTCATGTTTTTTTCGACACAGCGTTGTGGCATTTCTAACACAATGGATCGAGCCCTCGAGCGATTGCATCTTAGCCTCCGACGGGCATCCTAATTTTTTGTGCTCATATATCAGTTAGTTACACAGAGCACGGCCTTGTTTCAGGGCCTGCCAAAACTTTGGCACACAGATTGCTTAGGGTATTTTAGATTTTTGTGCGATTTCTTGGCCGTTGAGGAGAGAAAAGTGGATTTCAGGCAGAGAACACTGAGAAATGAGGTGAGCTGCACAGGTATTGGTCTTCATTCGGGACAGAGAATTCAGCTGACCATTAAACCCTCTCCCCCTGATACGGGAATAACCTTTATTCGAAAAGATCTTCCCGGCCACCCGCCCATTAGGGCCCGATCGGAAAATGTCATTGACACGACCCTTTCTACAACCATCGGCATCAATGGGTGCAGGGTATCCACCATTGAGCACATTATGGCCGCCTTTTTCGGTCTCGGACTCGACAACGCCCGGGTTGAGTTGGACGGACCGGAAGTGCCTATCATGGACGGCAGTTCCGCACCTTTTGTCTTTCTGGTCAAAAGCGCCGGCATTAGAGAGCAGAAGAACCCGAAACGATTTATCGTTTTGAAAAAGGCCTTAGAAATTTCTGAAGGAGGGCGATCAGTCTGCCTCCGCCCCTCCTCGGAGCTGAAGATTTCCTACACTATCGATTTTCATCATCCCCTGTTGAGGGAAGAACGGGTTGGCTTTGGGTGGTTCCCTGGACAATGCGATTGTCATTGATGATTTCCGTATTTTGAACGAGGACGGACTGAGATATAAGGATGAGTTTGTGAGACACAAGATTTTGGACTTTATCGGGGACCTGGCAATTCTGGGTTGCCCCATTATCGGCCATTTCGTCGTTGAGAAATCAGGCCATTCCCTGAATCAAATGGTTCTGAGACAGCTCATGGAGAATCAGGGGCTCTGGGAAAGTGTGGCGTTTCAGAACCCTGAGGAGTGTTGCCTCAACAGAGTGAAAATCCCGGTCTTCGGTTCCCCCGATCCCGTTCCTGCCTAAAATCTGCATCCTACCCTCACTCTTGGATTGCATTTCCCCGCTTCCTTGGCTAATATCATATGTAGTCTAAGTTCCTGTTCTTTTTGGGGGAGTGGACCTTGTCCTTTCCCTGAATTTGCTCAGATACACTTGAAGCGGTCGAGATGACAGGTTGTCTGCGGTTGCTGTGAGCTTGGTGCCGCTATCGGCTGAACGGCTATTCAACCTGACACTCAAGACCCTCTTTTTCGGCTCATGATAAGAGTGAGAACACGCCTTTTTGCAGGCATCATTTTTGTAGCGCTGATCGTCCAATTCGCCTCAACGGCTCTGGCTGCCAAAGCTTTTCTGTCTGATATTGTGGTCACGAACACAAGGGATGACTTATTGGTCTATTTCACGGTTAACAACTGTTTCACTTCGGAGATGAACAGGGCAATTGAAAGCGGCCTGAATACCACATTTACTTTTTTTGTCAAGCTCTACGAAAAGCAGGACTATCGGCTGGACAGGAAGCTAGCCGACACGGAGTTGCGCCACAGTATCAAGTACGACAGTCTCAAAAGGATTTATGAGGTGACGCTTTCCGAAGAAAATAACAAAGTCGTGACCGTAAGAAGTTTCGAGGAAGCCAAAAAACTTATGGCCGAAGTGGTCGCCTTTAAGGTCACACCTCTTTCCAATTTACAGAAAGGCGGGCGCTACCGACTGAAGATGATGGCTGAGCTCGACAGGATCAAGTTACCCTTCTATTTGCATTATGTGCTTTTTTTCCTCTCATTGTGGGATTTTGAGACCGATTGGTATTCGGTCGACTTCAGGTATTAGCCATGGCTGCAAAGGCTCACTTGGAGGCTGAAAGACAGGATCTTCGAAGACGACGTAGAGAACGTTATATTATCGCCTTTCTCATTCTCGTCATCTCCATCCTCACGACCTACTTGGGTATCAAAGTCTTTGATCTGGGATTCGACCTCCCCATCGCCAACATCATTCTCATTTTCGCCCTCATTGACATCAATGTGATTCTGCTCCTTCTTCTGCTCTTTCTGACCATGAGAAACCTGGTCAAGCTCCTCTTTGAACGAAAGAAGGGCATCATGGGTTCGAAACTGAGAACCAAGCTGGTCTTTGCTTTTGTCACTTTGTCTCTGCTTCCTACCATTATTTTGTTTTTCGTGTCTGTGCAGTTCGTGTCCTCATCCATTGAGTATTGGTTCAATATTCCTGTGGAGAGATCTCTCAAGAATTCTTTGGAAGTCGGCCAGGGCTATTACAATAGAATCACCGAGGACCTCCTTGCCTATGGTAACAGCCTGAGTCGGCTCATCACTTATCACGGCTACACGCTCCTTTCGCGAACCGAGGAGGTCGATAAACTCATCAATGAAAAGCGGATCGATTACCACCTGGCGGCTATCAAGGTCTTTTCCAAAAGTATGCAGCCCAGGGCGCTCTCCCAGGACGAAAAATTGGATTTGAGCCCTTTCAAGGACGTGGGAGCGGACATTTTGAGAAAGAGTTTCGAGAAGGGCACGGATGCCCATGAGATCCAGACACTGCCCCACGGTCAACTCGTGAGCGGCATCGTCCCTGTTTTTTCGAGAACGGAATCAAAGGCCGTGGTCGGTCTTGTGGTCCTACAGCGATTCGTGCCCGGCGCTTTCGTCAATCGGTTGAACGCCATATCGAAGGGACTCGACGAATTCAAGCAGTTCAAGTTGCTCAAAAAGCCGATCAAGCTCATTCATCTCATAACCCTTTCCATTGTGACCCTTTTGATCATTTTTTCCTCTGTGTGGTTCGGCTTCTACCTGTCTAAAGGCATAACCATCCCCATCCAGGAATTGGCAGAAGGCACAAACCGTATCGCCTCCGGAGATTACGACTTCTTCATCGATGTTGAGTCAAAGGACGAGATAGGAATCCTGGTCAATTCTTTCAACAGAATGACCATGGACCTCAAGAACAGCAAAATGGAACTGGAAAGGGCGAATCTGGAGCTCATCAGGAGCAACATAGAACTGGAGCAGAGAAGGCTTTACATGGAGGTTGTTCTTGCCAACGTGGCTGCCGGTGTTGTTGCCGCCGATGCGGACGGCACAATTCTCACCATCAATAAGTCAGCGGAGAAGATATTTCATATCAAGGCGGAAAACATTATCGGCAGGCCTTACAAGGATGTTATAGGCAGGGACCATGTCAAAATTATCAACGCCTTTCTGAAAGACCGGGGCCTTTTTCAAGTGGGGTCCATGGAAAAGCAAGTCCGGGTATCGGTTAGGGACAAGGTCCTCACCCTGCTGGTTTCTCTCAATGTTCTTCGAGACGACCGAGGCAAATACCTTGGCTTGGTCGCCGTCTTCGAGGACCTGACCGAAATTGAGAGAGCCCAGCGAATGGCCGCATGGCGTGAGGTGGCAAGACGCATAGCCCACGAAGTCAAGAACCCCCTGACGCCCATCCAGCTCTCAGCGCAAAGGCTCAAGAAGCGATATGGCGACAAAATAGGCCGCGATGACGGCAAGGTATTTGAAGAATGCACCAACATGATCATTGATCAGGTGGAGGGATTAAAGCGGCTTGTGAATGAATTCTCCAGCTACGCCCGTATGCCGGCACCAAACCCCAAGCCCAACAGCATCAAGGAGATCATCCAGGAATCGGTGAGTCTTTACAAGGAGACCGAGAAAGACATCACGCTGATCTTCAATCCCACGGTTGAGGTGCCTCCTTTCAACCTGGACAAAGAGCAGATGAAAAGGGTGATGATTAACTTGCTGGACAATGCCGTCGATGCCATCGACGGAAAGGGCAAAATCGTCGTCGACCTGTCCTATGATGAGGATCAGCAGAAGGTTCAAATACAGGTGGCCGATGACGGCAAAGGCATCCCTGCAGAGAATAAAGACCATCTCTTTGAGCCTTACTTCTCAACGAAGAAGCACGGCACCGGCTTGGGCCTTGCCATCGTCAGCACGATCATAAGCGACCATAACGGATCCATCCAGGTGCAAGACAGGGACCCCTGTGGAACCAAGTTTATTGTCGAACTTCCCATAAAAATCTAACCCGGTAGGAACGTTCGCCACTGTTTGTACCTGGAGTGTGATGTCCGGAAAGGCCTGGTTTCGGAGTGTCACAAATAGGTGGTCTTCAATCTCTTTTCCCGGTCATGCCTTTCCATGGCCAAGGTGATCAGCCGGTCGATCAGCTCACTATAGGGCAGCCCGCTCGCTTCCCACAGTTTGGGGTACATGCTGATCCGGGTAAATCCGGGAATGGTATTGATTTCATTGATAATAATCTCTCCGCGGCCGCGTAAGAACAAGTCCACACGTGCCATGCCTTCGCAACGCAGTGCCTCAAACGAACGGAGGGCCATGTTTTGGATTGCAGTCACCAGGTCTGCCGGCAGGTCGGCGGGTATTTCAAGAAGGGCCCCTTTTTCATCAATGTATTTGGCCTCATAGGAATAAAAGAAACTCTTCCTCGTCACTAACTCTGTGTACGCCAACAGATGAACCCATGTTGGCCGGTTTAATAAAAAGAGGCGAACCCAGTCGGCCCTTTAGCGCTTTAAATTTCTGGTGTCTTGGCCGGTCACGGTTCAGGGCCACAAATCGGGCGATCGGAACCCCTGCATCCTTTAGCAAGCGTTTCATCACTTCCTTGTCCATTCCCACAGCCGAACCCAAGACGCTCGCCCCTAAGAAAGGAACATTCGCCAGCTTCAGTAAGCCCTGAATGGTCCCGTCCTCACCATAGGGGCCATGAAGAACAGGGAAAATCACGTCAAGGGGTTCGATGGGCGCCTTGTTCTTAAGGCGGATAAGGAGCTGATCTTCATCACCGAAAACGATACCAAGCCTGTCATCGCTCGGCGCCAGTTTTATGAGCTGGGGATCGTCCGGGGTCAGAAGGAATTCCGAAGTATCGGCCAAATGCCAACGCCCTCGCTTGTCTATCGCGATCAAAACAATGTCGTATTTTTCGCGATTAACCGCTTCGATGACATTTTTAGCCGATTGGAGCGATACCTCGTGCTCAGCCGATTTGCCTCCAAAGAGAATACCCAAGCGAATCTTTCTTGTCATTATTCAGCCTCCGCTCCAGTAAAAGCGGAGTTCTCCGTGAGGGGGGCAAGCCCGCCAGAGGCGGACGAGTCTCCCTGTCTCAGGCAAGTCCTCTGCGTTACGACAAGCCTCGGGGCATTGTGGCGAAGGAGAGCAAACGAAGACTTATGCGTTGTGGCGCGGACTACGAAAAGTCCCTGTCCATGACCGTTTTGCGGCCATCCTTTCTTGCTCTTTCAATGGCCTGATCGCACAGGTTCCGAATGACGTCGGAGAGTGCCGGAGCAACATTGCCTGCCGTATTCATGCCGGATTTCGACCGAATATACTGCTTCAGTTTGGAAACGACCACAAGTACTTCCTTTTCACCATTGCTCATGTTCTTTCCTCCTTTTCTATATGGGTAGCAAAAGCAGGTTACGGCGGCTGCGGCACCGCCATCCTTTGGCCGGAAATTGCCCCAGGCGGATTTCCGCGCCAAAAACCAAGCACAGTCAAGGCGGGCGATTCGGTTGAAGGATCATACACCAAAGAAAAAGGTTTGTCCAGTTTTAGCCTGGCCTGCCTTATCTCGGTCGCATCCTCTAAAGAGCACTTGCTCAAATCACCGTCCTCGTCATCGTGGTGAATACAATCCGCCCCTTGTGGAACGGCCGTGGGTAGGTCTTTTCCGAAAGCGCAATATTCGCCTCGACTTTTTT
>JARRRH010000326.1:0-7481 GCA_037380925.1 Deltaproteobacteria bacterium
ACCAGGTGTTTCCGGTTCTGTGATGCTCTGCGCGCAGGAAACGGTACATGACAGGATCCCGCATATTCAGATTGGGAGCAGCCATGTCAATCTTTGCTCTTAGAACACAGAAACCGTCGGGAAATTCTCCTGCACGCATGCGTTCGAACAAATCCAGATTCTCTTCTGTTGAACGGTTTCGGTAAGGGCTGTCTTTGCCCGGCTCCGTCAGGGTGCCGCGGTACTCTTTTATTTGCTCTGCCGTCAGATCACAAACATAGGCTTTGCCCGCCTTGATGAGCTGGACAGCATATCCATAAAGCTGGGCAAAGTAATCGGATGCGTAGTATTCGCGATCATCCCAGTCAAATCCAAGCCACCGTACATCCTCCTTGATGGATTGCACGTACTCCAATTCCTCTTTGGTTGGGTTGGTGTCATCGTACCGCAGGTTGCACAGTCCGCCGTATTCGGCGGCCAGTCCAAAATTCAGGCAGATGGATTTGGCATGGCCTATATGAAGATATCCATTCGGTTCCGGAGGAAATCGCGTATGAACACGCCCGCCGTATTTGCCGGTCCTCAGGTCCTCCTCGATGATGTTGCGGATGAAATTGGCTGGAGGATTTAGGTTGCCCTTGGTCATGATTACGGCTCCTTCAGGGGAGGTCACCCCGTCTAAAACAGCAATATTACCATATCCATGCGTCTTGCTCATGCCTTTTTCAAAAATAAAAGCCCCCGGCAAAACCGGGGGCATCCGGATGTGCCGTTACTTGAATACTTTCTCTTTCCTCCCCAAAAGAAAGGAATTGATCAGTGTAACGCGCACCCCAGAACGAAATGGCCCATGAATCGATACGGGCATCATTAAAAGCTTTTCCCTAAAGAAAGCAAGAAAAATCTTCTCCAAACCGGAAACCTGGCTGATGCTGCACAGGAATTTCCAGCGAGACACGAATTGATAGGTTTGTATTGAGAAAACAGACACTTATGCTCGATCAGGGGGTGAAGGGTTTGAAAAAATGCACCAATCATGATATAAATACATAATTTAAAGCCTATTTTCAGGGACATGAATAAATTCATGGAAAGCCGCAGGAAGACCTTGAAGGGAAAGCTGAGAGACCTCTGCGGGGTCGCCTTGTGGGCATGAACTCTTTCACCTGACGCATAGGAGCTGGCCATGATTATTACCATCTCTAACACGAAAGGCGGTGTCGGCAAAACCACAACCGCGGTTAATCTGGTTACCCAGTTTGCAGACAGAGGCCGACGGACCCTATTGGTTGACTTGGATCCGCAAGGTCACGCCACGCTGTGTTTACTCAAAGAGAAACCGGAGAGACATGCCGGCGACTTGATCATGGATAAGCCTTCACAGGCTGCGCGATCCATAGCGGCTACCGAGATTCCCAATCTGGATATTGTGCCGGCAACCCGGGATCTGACCCAAACCGCGGAGCAACTGGCTAGCCGCATCCGGCGTGAGGAAAGGCTGTGGCGTGCATTGGAGACCATTCGGGATGATTACAGCGAAATTGTTCTGGACTGTCCCCCCACCCTCGGCATTCTCACCTACAATGCCATCATGGCGGCGGACCTGCTCCTTATCCCTGTTCAACCAGGGGTTGGTGCCGTCAACGGCCTGGATGCTCTCTTGGAGGTGGCCCGGGAACTTCGAGATGAACACAATATCCCTTATCGCATCCTGATTACCATGTTCGACCTCAGGACGACCCGTACGAATGCCATCTTCGAGGAATTTCTGGAAGAGCACAGGCGACGACTCCTAAAGACTATCGTTTTCAAAAGTGAATCTTTGAATCAGGCCAACCTGGCAGGCAAGCCTGTGACGAGATTTGCACCCAGTTCCAGGGGTGCTTTCGATTACGAGCAGCTTTCAGACGAGATTCTCCGGCTGCGCGTGTGAGCAACCCTTTCTCAGACCGCCGGTGCGTGAACAACGGGTTCCACTCGCCTTAGTTTCTCCACGGGAATATGGCAAAGAATTCGGTGACCTTTCTGCGTGGTGCGCCATGGCGGGGTTTCTGTTTCGCAAACCGCACCTCCATCGGAAAGCATTTCTTGACGCCGCGGACACCGCGTGTGAAAGCGGCATCCGCTGGGCGGATTCAAGGCGCTGGGCACATTGCCGCTGAGTCGTATCTCTTTCTGTTCGGCGTCGGGGTCCGGTATGGGAACAGCGGAGAGGAGGGCTTCTGTATAAGGGTGATAGGGTGGGGAGTAGATCGCATCGGCCGGACCCACTTCCACGATTTGACCCAGGTACATGACCGCTATCTCGTCCGAGAAATAACGGACCACGCTCAGGTCATGGGCGATGAAGATCATGGAAGAGCCGTGAATCTTTTGAATTTCCAGCAGCAGGTTGATCACCGCAGCCTGAACCGAGACATCCAGGGCCGATACCGGCTCGTCACAAATGATCAGATCGGGGCGGCTGGCGAGGGCTCTGGCAATGCCCACCCGTTGTTTCTCGCCACCACTGAGTTGTCGGGGGAGACGATCATAGTAATGGGCATCAAGGCGGACAGCTTTGAGAAGACGAAGAACTTCCTCCTTGACCTGTTTTCTAGGCACGGTTTTGAATTTCTTGATAGGCCTTGCGATCTGTTTGCCGACAACATAGGAAGGGTTCAGGGTAGAATCCGGGTTTTGAAAGACCATCTGCATTTCTCGAATCAACCGGGTCTCCCGTTGAGATACGGGCTTTGTCACATCAAAACCCAGGAACTCCACATCCCCGTGCGTGACAGGCTCCAGCCCGATGAGTCCCTTCACCAGGGTGGATTTACCGCAACCTGACTCGCCCACCACGCCGAGGGTTCGACCTCTGAGAAGCCGGACGCTTACGTCGTCCACGGCTTTCACTTATTTCCTTTCACCTACGCCGAAGAGACTCACAACGGAATTTGATTCTTGCGGATAGTAAACCTTGAGTCCATCGAAGCTGAGGACATGCTCATCCCTGGATCCGGACCGGTCGGCCTCCCCTTTTTCATAGACATTTCTCCGTCTCTTGGTGCGCTCCTGCTTATCGATCTCCAAGGCATAGATGCAGCGGGCCACGTGCTCCGGTTCGACCTCCAGAAGTTCCGGCAAGGCCTGTCGGCACTTCTCGGTGGCATAGTCGCATCGCGGAGCAAAGATGCACTCGTCCTCGAGCCGCAGTGCCGGAGGCGGAACTCGGCCCCGTATGGGGAGAAGCACGGAATCGGTTTTCGTCTCCCCCAGCCGGGGAACGGACGCCAACAGGCCTATGGTGTAAGGGTGGGAAGGATTTCGAAAGATCTCCTTGATGGGGCCCCTTTCAACCATCTGACCCGCGTACATGACACAGAGTTGATCGCTGACACGAGCGACGACACCGAGGTTGTGGGTAATGAAAATATTGGCTGCTTGAAAGTCCTGCTTCAGCTCCTCGATGAGGTCCAATACAGCCGCCTCAACCGTGACGTCCAGAGCCGTGGTGGGTTCATCCATGATCAGGAGTGCCGGATTGTTGAGCATGGCCATGGCAATGACCACCCGTTGCTGCTGGCCGCCTGAAATCTGGTGCGGATACCGCCTCATTACATCTTCGGGATCCGGCATGTTTACCCGCTTGAGCATGTGAACGGAACGAGACCAGGCTTCTGCATCGGGCTTTGGTTGATGAAATGTCAAGTGTTCGGCCAGTTGATCGCCCAATCGTACGGAGGGTTTCAGTGCCTGCATTGGGTCTTGGTAGTCCATGGCGATTCTGTCACCGCGGTGTTTTTTTGCCCGACCAATTCTTTCCCCTGGAACCGGATGTGGCCCCCGGCAATCTTACCGTTGGGCCCAAGAAAACCGACGATTCCGAATGCGATGGTGCTCTTTCCGCACCCCGACTCGCCGACAAGACCGATGGTTTCTCCCTTCTTGACGTGGAAAGACACATCGCGGACAGCTTCCACATCACCTTTACGGGTTTCGTAAGCGATGGTGAGATTCTCTATCTCTAGAACCGCGTGGTTGGATTTATTCAAAGAGCGACTCCTGCCGTCACTGATAGCGCATGGATTCTTCCCTCAGCCCGTCCGCAAGAAGGTTCAAGCCCACCACAAGAGAGGCAATCGCCACGGAAGGCCAAAGAGCCGCCCATGGGCTGCCTGCGAGAATGAATTCCCTGCCTTTGGCAACCATGCTCCCCCAGTCAGGCGAGGGAGGCGGCAGCCCAAGGCCGAGGAAGCCGAGTGTTCCCATAGCAAAGATGGCGTAACCGACACGCAGCATGGCATCAACGATGATGGGGCCTCGCGCATTGGGGAGGATTTCAACGAACATGATGTACCAGGGGTTCTCGCCCCGCGTTTCAGCGGCCCGGATGTACTCCCTGGTTCGGATATCCAGGGTGAGGCTCCGCACAAGCCGTGCAATGCCGGGGGTTCCCACGATCGTGATGGCAATCACGACATTTACAGCGGAGGCTCCCAAAGCGGCCATAATGATGAGGTAAAGGAGAATGATGGGAACCGCCATCATGGCATCCAACAAACGCATGACGATCTCGTCGAGCCACCCCCCGTAATATCCTCCCGCAAGACCCAGGGTCATGCCTACGAGCAACGCCACGAACACGCCCCACAGGGCCGTACCGCCGGGAAGCCAAAAGCTCTCCGACACCGGGAGCACCACAAGGACGACGCGGGCGCCGTAGATCAGGCGAGACCAGAGGTCTCTGCCCAGTTCGTCCGTACCCAGGATATGTTCACGCGAAGGCCCCTCATTTGGTGCTTTCCAATCCTGTTCCAGAGGGGTGTAGCGGGTGAGGAATGAGGCAAAAACAGCGACAAAAACCCAGAAGAGCACAATAATGAGGCCAGCGGTGGCAATTCGAGACGAGAATACAATGGAGATCCCTTCCCACGGCCGCTTCAAACGGCTCACTTGGGCTTCTATCCGGGTGGGACCAGCGATTTCTTCACTTACCGCCCTAGTAACCCCTCGCCTGTGAAAAGAGGCACCCATGAACTCCTCTCCTGGTATCGTGTCCCAGAAATAACTTGAATTAGTTCCTGCTTGCGAAGGGACCACCCCTACGGCGGCCCGGTGAGAATCCTATTTTTGCCTTCCCCTCTTTGGGAATTATCATAGTTGCAAAAGTTCCCGATATGTCATTTCGACTGAAGGGAGAAATCTTTCCAGTGCTATCAAAGATTTCCCAATCACTTCGATCCTTGCAAATGACACGGCTATTAATGCAACGAAGTACTAGGTGTAACGAATCCTAGGGTTCAAGAAGGTGTAAAGAATATCCGCGATAAGCTGCGTTCCCACGGCCACGACAACCAATACCATGGCACCCGCTTCCAGGGCGTTGATATCTTTGTATAGAGCGGAATCCAGGAGATATTTGCCCAAACCCGGATAGCCGAACACCACTTCCACGATGACGATTCCCCCCATGAGCCAGTTGACGTGGAGCATGATCACCGTGATCGGTGCCATCAGGGCATTTCGTACCGCATGCTTGAACACGATCCGGCGGTAAGGCAACCCTTTGAGGAAAGCGGTGCGAATGAAAGGGGATCGAATCACTTCGACCATACTCGCCCGGGTAATCCGCAAAACGTAGCCGAGCTCGATCAAGGTGAGAGTCAGCACAGGAAGGACAAGCATGTCCGGCCTCTCCCAGGGTGCTTTTTCGCCGAAAACAGTGGCCCCGGGAACAAGACCGAGCCATACCGCCACGATGAGAATAAGAAAGATTCCGGTGGCAAATTCCGGGATCACAGAGAACATCATGCCTCCGACGGAAAGCACCCGGTCCCTCAAACTTCCTTCTTTTAATCCGGCCATCATGCCTAAGAGCAGAGCCAAGGGCATCACAATGACGAAAGCAATGCCGGCAAGAACCAATGAGTTTCTGAGCCGAATGAAAAGGCTTTTCGACACCGGACGCCCTGTCCTGAGGGACACGCCCGGATCCCCCCTGATGAAGCCTTTTTTCAGGGGGATATAGTCTACAGGACCGCCCGTGCTTTCCATCCACCCGGTCCCCATCACAAAAGTCCAGACCTTTCTTTTGCTGCCCTTTTCCCATTTGACAGCATGGTTCTGGGCATCCACGCCCCAGAAGGTGCTGACCCCTCCCTTGTTCTTCGTCCAGCGCTCGTTGTTTGTATACTCGCTCAGCACTCCGCTCCGGAGCCTCGCAATGGCAATCAAATCATCCCCTTCCAGCTTCCACCGGATCAAGGCGCCGTCCTCTCCAACAGCCCACCACTCTTCGAAGCCCTTCTTTGTGGTGATTTTTTTGAGAGGCATGCCCACCTTTCTAGATGCATGCCAGTCGCTTCCCAAAAGCCAGTAAAGGTAACGAAGGTAAACCGGTTCATCCAGTCCCATCTGCTCCAAGAAAGAGGCCTCTTGTTCAGGGGTGACAAAGCTTCCCAGTACGTTTCTGGCCACGTTTCCGGGTGAGGATTCCGTAATCAGAAAGACGGCGATGGAGACAAGGATCATGGTGATGAAAAGAAGAAAAATACGGCGAACGATAAACTTTGCCATTTCGAACCTGCCTGTCGGACCCGGAGTTCAGGACTCAAAAGGCCCGGAGCCCTTGACTAGGCCTTCAGCCAAACCGCATTGAACAACATGTAACCGTTTGGATGAGACTTGACATCCTTGACCCTTTTCCTGGTGACCATCCACACATTCCGCCAATAGGGGATCCCGATTGAGCCGCGTGTCATCTGAATCTCCTCAAGCTTACAGAAGATCCGACGTCTTTCGTCCACATTCAACGTGCCGTTGGCCTGGTTGAGAAGCCTAGAGAACTCCGGGTCCACCCAGCGCGTCTCATTCCACGGCACGGGTTTGCCTTCATCGTCGGCGATGTAGGCCAGATTCAGGACCATGGTTCCAAGGGGTCGGTGTGTCCACGGCGTGATTCCGAGATCCACCTCGGTCCACTTCTCCCAGTATTGGCTGGTGGGCATAGTCTGAATGTTGATGCGGAAGCCGGCAGGTGCGGCATCCTGTTTAAGGATCTCGGCGTAGCGCACCACGTCGGCCCAATCGCTACCGACTGCAAGGTCGACATCCAAGCCGTTGGAATAACCCGCCTCTTTGAGCAGCCTCCCGGCCCTCCCGGGGTCATACTCTGGGATCGGTTTCTGACAGTACTCGGGGTGCTTCGGGTAGACATGGAAATCCTGTCCTTGAAGTCCCTGGCCGAAATAGGCAAGGGCCAGGATTTTTTCCCGGTGCTGGCAAAGCCTGAGAGCCGAGCGCACGCGGTTGTCGGTCCAGGGCTCGATGTCCACGCGCATCCGGAGGACCCGGGTGGTGCCTGTGGTGGCAGGAAGCACATTGGCGTTGGGATCATCTTTAAGAGCTTGGTAAACGTCTGTTCCCGGTGCATCGCTGAGGTCGATCATATCGATTTCGCCGGCCTGGAGCGCGGCAATCTGAGGGGACATCTCCGTTCCCATGTCTGTGAAAGTCATTTC
>JARRRH010000327.1:0-3825 GCA_037380925.1 Deltaproteobacteria bacterium
AACCTGTATTGCAGGTAAAATCACTCAATGTGTAAAAACAAACACTTATGCAACTAAGATGCTCATTTTAAAGTTATTTTGGACACCAGTGCTCATGCATTAAAGCCTTCTAGTGCACCCCAGGATCGGCCTTCTTGGACCGGTTGGCAAAAAACAGGGACCTTATCGCTCTATGGGCATTCCATGCTGGACGATAAGCTCCCCCTCAGGGCTACATCACATCCTTGTCACTCTCTTTAACGGCCCGGTCTATTTCAGCTTTTAACGGGGCCGGCAAACCGGGAATGTCAACACTCAGAAACCCTCGAACGATAGTCGCTGTGGCCTCATCTTCACTGAGCCCCCGGGACATGAGGTAGGCGATCTCCTCCTGCGCAATCTTGCCCACCGCCGCCTCGTGGGACATTTCCACACCGTCCACGTGGCCTTCCAGTTCCGGTATGGCATGGATCATACCGCCGTTGAGAAGGAGTCCCCGGCACTCCAAGTGGGCCTTAATATCGGGCACTTCACCGATCAGATGGCCTCTGGCAATAATCTTTCCGCCGTTGCTTATGGTACGCGCCACGATCTCCGCGCGATCTCCCTTAGCCTTGAGAAAAATCCTGCCGCCCAGATCATATTCGGAGCCCTTGCTCCCCATGATGATACTGTAGAAGCGGGCGACAGCGTCTTTGCCGACCAGGTGAGTGGTGGGATACATTTGAAGGGAACGCACAGGTTTCATGCAAATGTAATTGTTGAGAAAGAGCCCTCCTTCTTCCACCCTGGCTACAGAGCGCGGACGAACGGCCATGTCCTCCGCCCAGTTGTGAATCATGGTAAAGGAAAGTTTTGCATTTTTCTTCACGAAAAATTCGGAAATCCCCACGTGAACGCCCTTTTTCATATGCGGTGATGTGGCGCAGCCCGTAATAATGTGAAGCTCCGAGTTCTCTTCCGCGATGATGATGTTGTGCACATTCTGCTGCAGCCCATCTTTGTCCAAGTACATACAGGCCTGGATCGGGTAGACCGATTTACTGCCTGGTAAGGCACGGACGACATAACCGTCGTGCAGCCCAAGCTCTGCAGCGGCGGTGTATTTGTCTGTATCCACGGACACCAACTTCCAATAATAGTCACCGATCCAGTCCTGCTCCAAAGCCTTTCGTATGGGGAGCACCTCGATTCCCTCCTGCTGGCTTTGGCAGTGGATAACCGAGGTGTCTTTTTGAAAGAAGGTGCCGCCCCGCTCTTTCTTGGTCACATCCAGCCCGGACATGATGAGGCGCAGCTGCTCTTCCTGGGGAATTTCACAAAGCTGCTCGTCCGCCATGTACTCATGCGGCACGGGCGCGGGGTCAAATTCATCCAGGTCGATATCCGGTCCGATGGCTGCTTTCTTGTCCTTTGCACTGTTGGCCTTTTCCTTGAACTCCTCTACGCTATACATCGCACGCACTCCTCATATCCGTTTTCACCAATACAGCTCAAAATCTCTCGCGGGTTTGTGATGCAACTCAACATGCCGTTGAAGAGCACTTGCCCCTTGTCTGCCGCTACATAGTCCAAAATATACCCGGTGTGCGTGATAATGAGACCCATTTTCGTCCGCTCCAGTTTTTTCTGCATTTTGGTCTTGTCATGATCCGGAGGGATATCCTTCTGGAGAAGAGCGGCAATCGCTTTGCCCACCAGATGGATATTCTCCATATCCACCCCTGACTCGGGCTCATCGAAAAGCATGAGATCCGGGTTTTGGGCCATCAACTGGAGCAACTCGGAGCGTTTGATTTCTCCCCCGGAAAACCCGGCGTTCACATCCCGTTCCAGAAAATCTTCGAAGTTGACCCGCTCCGCCAGAGCCGCTTCATCGATCTTCTCCTTAGCGCAAATCTTGACCATCTGACGGGTCTTCAAGCCGTGAATGGTCGGCGGTCGCTGGTAGGACATGCCGATACCCAGATGTGCCCGCTCATTGATAGGCATATCCGTAATGTCCCGGTCCTTAAAGACGATTCTTCCGTTCGTCACCTTGTACTGAGGGTACCCCATGATAGTCATGAGAAGAGACGTTTTTCCGGATCCGTTCGGGCCGAAAAGCACATGGGTTTCCCCCGGCTTTATTTCCAGATCGATATGTTGCAGGATGACCTTGTCTTCGAGTTCCACTCTCAAGTCTTCTACAATCAGCATATCCTGCCTCCTTCCTTGACTTAGAGGGTTTGCTTCGGTGCGCCGGCTAATGTTCCCGGGATTAAACGGCGGCCCGGCCATGGGGAATCAGGTGAGGTACGGCGCCCATTGTTTCGCCGTCCTGAGTATATATCCTTCAGGCACGTCTTTAACCACCCGGTTGTGCCCCGGCAGCAGGATGTTCACATCCAGTTCTCCGAGGCGCATCAAGGAATCCTTCAGCGTCGCACCGTCCGCCCCGTGAAGATCGAAACGCCCGATCGCATAGTCGGCATACACCACGTCTCCGGGGATGAGAACCTTCTTGCCTGGATTATACAGGGCTATACTGCCGGCGGAGTGGCCTGGAACGTGGAGAACCTCCCAGTGCATGGCACCGATGTCCAGCTTTTCCCCTCCTTGGAGCTTCCTGTCCACGCTGAAAGTGAAAGCACCCGGCGCTAGACCGTACTGGGATTGGCACATGGTGCGGAACATGTCCATTCCATAGACGGTCCTGTCGTCTCCTTTTTCAAGGGGCTGTGCCTCTTCGGCATGCACCCAGAGTTCGGCGTGCGGGATCTTTTCACGGAGCTCGGGAAGGCATCCGATGTGGTCCAAGTGGGTGTGGGTCATGATAATCCGCTTAATATCCTGGAGATCGATTCCCAGTTTCTGAATCGATTGCACCTTGTACCTGTCCTTGCCCATCAGCCCGGCGTCTACCATGGACAAGTCGCGGGAGCCGGGATCTCCTATCAAATAGACGTGGGAATCAGGAATAAAATCATCCTGCCCCGGGATGAAATACACTCCTTCAGTTATTTCAGGCATTTCCAGCACCTACTCGAGAAAATTCCGTCCTAAATCAAAACACGGTGAGACACAAACCCGTGCGGCCATTTTGTAACTCTACTAAATAAATCAGAATCTTTCCCTATTCAAGAAAAATAGCCGGACAATTCAATTTATGGAGCCGCCTGCCCTTCTTGTAGCCCAATTTCCTTGATTTCAGAAGGCAATTGTGGTGCTCTTACACGCGATTCCTCGCGACGCTCACACGTTGTCGCCGGTGGTCGGAGGCTTGGGCCGTCACCCCCTTAATCATGGGAGGTTCATGGTGGAAAAAGATCAACTCGTTCAAGTGATCAAGAAACGTTTGGGCTTGGATGACCGGCAATTTCAGGTGATTCAGGATAATCCCAAGTTCCAGCAGCTTTTTGAAAACGCTCTGAAGGCTTCTCAGTACAGGCTGGTCGCGGAAGTAGTCGAGTCCAAGGGGTGCCATTCAGGCCATGTAGTGGGTCAAAAGCTCATTTTTGACAGTTCAGGGAATCTCTTGACCCGTTACGGGCCGGAACGGGTCTGCGCCTTTCTCATGCCCAATCTCACCGTGCTCATCAACGCCTTCTTCGAAAACCTCATGAACGGCAGGGACCCCAACGAGGTCATGTTCAACCAAACCGGCTGTTATGACGTGGGACCCGCTTGCGGCGGATGGGGCCATGTGGTGGTGCGGATGCGCGCCGAACCCCTAGAGGGGGTGGTAGCGGCAAATTGACTTTTCCTGCCTTGTACTTATAATGTTCTAAAAATACACGAAAAATTACAATAAGACCGTATATACGCTCTATGGATCAGGCTTTTGAAAATGAATGAATTCACTAC
>JARRRH010000328.1:0-11209 GCA_037380925.1 Deltaproteobacteria bacterium
CTCATCCACCTTCAAGTTGAGCTGCGACAAGTAAACCACCGGCACATTGAGGTCATTGGCAAGCGACTTCCAGGATCTCCAGATCTCCGATATTTCTATTAGCAGCGATTCCGCTGACATCCTGCCTTGCACCAGTTGCAGGTAATCCACAACGACAAGCCCCACATCGTGCTTTTTCTTGAGCCTCCGGCATCGGGCCTTCATGTCCAAAACCGTCAACCATGAGGTGTCATCAATGAAAAGAGGACGTTCACTCAACCGACTGGCGGCCTGAGTCAATTTGGCCCAGTCATTTCCGCCAAAATAGCCGCGACGCAAGTTCTTGATGTCGATACGGGCATCGAATCCAAGCAGCCTCATGCCGAGTTGACTCTTCGACATTTCCAGGGAAAAAACAGCCACCGATTTCCCCGTGATGGTGGCGGCATTGTAACCCACGTTCAAAGCAAGAGCCGTCTTTCCCATACTGGGCCTGCCGGCTATGACAATGAGGTCCGAGGGTTGAAGGCCTGCGGTCAAATCATCGAAATCCTTGAAGCCCGTGGTCAATCCGGTCACATTGCCTTTCTGTTCCGACAAGCTTTCAAGCCTTTTGAAGCTGTCCGTCACCACATCGTTGAGGCTGATAAAACCTTCACCCGCTCTTTCTTCGGCAATATCGAAAATGGATTGCTCCGCCATATCGAGCAGTTCATCCGTCCCTTGCCACCCTTCAAAACAGGACTCTGATATGAGAGCGCATTGGTTGATGAGCTTCCTTCGAACAGATAAATCTCTCACAATCTGTGCGTGATACAGTATGCCGGCAGAGGTCGACACGGCGTCCACCAACGAAGCCAAGTAATCCATGCCCCCCGATTTTTCGAGGAGATCTTTTTCCTTGAGACGCTGAGAAAGGGTGATCAGGTCAATTGGCTCGTTGTCATTGTATAGCTGAGTCATGGATTCAAAATGGCATGCGTGGGCTTCTCTGTAAAAGTCATCCGCTGACAGAATATCGACCACGTCGTGCATGGCCTCGTTGTTGATCAGAACGCCGGCCAGCACGGCCTGCTCAGCCTCAATGTTCTGGGGCGGCACCTTTATCGAAGTTGGGGCCACCTTCTCTCTTGCTTGTGCCATGGGCAACCTCATGCCTGATGCTTTTAGGGGTAAACCGCTTCCTATCCTTCCTCCTCCGGGACCACGACGACTTTGACGGCGGCTGTCACTTCCGGATGGAGCTTCACCGGAACTTCGAATTCGCCAAGGGTCTTTATGGGTTTGTCCAGGTGAATCTTCCTTCGATCAATGCTGATGCCCTGTTTTTCCAGATGGGCGGCAATGTCCATTGTGGTCACGGAGCCATACAGCTTGTCGTCTTCACCTGCTTTCTGAGCGATGGTGACCAGGACCTCGGCTATTTTGTCCCGCGCTCTTTCAGCCTCATCCTTGGCTTTGAGCATCCTGTCTTCAACCTTCTGTCGCTCTCCTTCCATACGCTTCAGATTTTGGTCCGTAGCCTCAAGTGCGTATCCGTGGGGAATGAGGTAGTTCCGTGCATAGCCTTTGGCCACATCAAAGATCTGCCCCGTCATTCCCAAGGCATCCACGTCTTTTGTCAAAATGATTTTCATCTATCTTTACCTCCGTATAATGCCGGCACAAGGCGAGAGGCTTGAGGCTTAAGACCGGCGCCCTTTTCTAGGGGCGGGCTCTAGGACCGCCTGTAACAGAGAATAAACCCCTTCCCTACGTGATATCGCCATCGTACCAGGATATTTTTTCGTCAGAGTCTCAGACGACCACGAAAAGCAACTTTGACCATACTCTTTTCTGCGTTACGCGGCAGAAGATTTCCGGTGCCGTATTCTTCTAAAGTCGATCCACTGGTCAAACAGCCCTGCCAGAGCCAACAACAACAAAAAAATCTGCTGGAATAGGATGAGGAAGTACACTCCCAGCCGAATCCAGGAGGGGACGCGATACTTGTTCAGAAAAAACAAGACAATGGAAAGCCCGTGAAAAACGTAAACACTCAACAGAACGATCAGAGCATTAATCGCTGCCCACCTTATCCCACTCACGGGCAAAAATAAAGAAAAACCGGCGGCAATAACACCCCATACCATATATTCAGGGGACCACCAGCCATCTGTGGGGGCGAACTGGGGATACCGAAGGTTGCCGAGGCGAAACACATGCCGGCTCAGCACCACATTCAACCAGACAACGAACCCGGTGCCGACGATCACAAGGGAAGGGTAAATTCTTGTGATGATCTCCATGAAGGTCTTTGCAAAGTGCCTGAGTTGGACAGCCTTTTCCTGCCCACCCCCCATGTGCTCATAAACGTCAACCGTCCCCTTCACGTTGCTTTGCAAATAACCCATAACGAGCTCTATGGGGCCCATGTTTTTTGTAAGACCAATCCCCGTCAAAATAACCAAGCCGAGGAGAAGCATCAGACCCGTGCCCCACAGGATAGTGCGGCCTAGGGTCAGTCCTAAATCAACAAGCACACCATACCAAACACAATGCAGTTAAAAACGACTTGCGGAAAGCCCAACAAGTTCCCGATCACGCCCACGGCGAGAAGGCAAATAAAAAGCGCCTTGATCCCTTCACGAAGACCGAATTTTGCAGTGTAGTAGAGAAAGGGTAAAGGTGTTAGCAGGCTCAGGAAAGGACCGGCAAAAGGAACCCAACCCGACGCGATGAGCAGAACCGTGGCTGTGACCACGCAGCCAAGGAGGTCACTGATTTTAATGGATTTTGCCGACAGGTCATCCCCCTGAGAAGCCCATAGCCCTACGAAACAATCTCTTCGTTGGTCGTCGGCTGCATTACCTGAGCGTTGACGTGGTATAGGGCAACAGGGCGATTTCTCGAGCTCTCTTAATGGCCACGGTGAGCATTCTTTGGTGTTTAGCGCAGTTACCCGATATTCTTCTGGGGATGATCTTGCCGCGCTCCGTAGTAAACAGCCTGAGAGTCCTCGGATCTTTATAATCGATAACCAGGCTGCTGTCCGCACAAAACCGGCATATTTTTCGTCGATGATAGGTGACCTTGCGTCTGCCTCTGTCAGCCATCGGTGCTCACCTCCCCCACGGATTCTTCTTGCTCTTCTCTGCGGCCCGTCTCCGCGCCCTCGGCAACTTGATCCTCTTGTACAGCCGCTTTTTCTTTGGCTTCCTTCTCTTTGAGGATCAATTCTTGAGGATCCACTTTGTCCGCGAGCTTCACGGTTTGGCACTTGAGCACCCTGTCATCCAGTTTCATCTCCCGCTCTATTTCCGCCACAAGGCCGGGCATGCCACAATAGTTCATGAGGACGAAAAACCCTTTTTCAAACTTTTTCACCACGTAGGCCAGTTTCTGATTACCCCATTCTTCGACCCTGACAAGAACACCTTTTTGCTTTTCAACCATACCGGTGAACTTGTTAAGAACTTCCCGGCAATCCTCTTCGCTCAGATTCGGGTTGAGAATAAAGATGGTTTCGTAATACCTCATAATTCTACTTTCCTCTCGGTCAATTCTTTTCTTTCCTGAAAAGCTCGGTCCCGTTACATCCCGAGGCCCTTGGACCCGGGATTCGAACGGAACAAGGAGGTCTAACAAATCTATGATAATTACTATCCAGTCTGCTCCTTGTCAAGAAGTTTTGATCATGGTAATAATCCTACCCGGGGACCGACGGCCCCGAAACAACCAAAACCTCTTTTTCCCTGGGTTGCTTGGCTCTTTGTCTCTTGTTTTGATCCTTTGAACATTAGAATTTCGAATTTGTTTCGAAACTGGGGACCCGCTTGCGGGGAGTCGGCTACTTGTTCCGACAATTTCGTGCTTCGGATTTCGGGTCTTCTGGTTCCCACTGATCTCCTTGACGACGGCACGCGCTTTTATCGTCCATAGAATCGTTACATTGGTATTCATTTGGAGAGGTGGTGGCACCATGTGGCAAAAGGAAATGGAAATCGCTCGCCAGGCAGCTCGAGAGGCCGGAAAAATTGTCCACAGCCACTTCGGCCGGAAAAACCGGGTTCGGAAGAAAGGCGACATCGATCTGGTCACTGAAGCGGACATTCAGTCCGAACAAAAAATTATTGAGATCATCTCCCGCTCTTTCCGGAATGACAGTATCCTGTCGGAAGAGACGGGAGAGCACCAGCATGTTCCAAACAGGGTCTGGCTCATCGACCCTCTCGACGGCACAACCAACTTTGCCCACGCCTTCCCCTTCTTTGGTGTTTCCATAGCCCTTGAAGTCGAAGGCCATGTGGTTCTGGGCATCGTATACAATCCGTGCACGAATGAATGGTTCGAGGCCGTCCAAGGCATGGGGGCGTCCCTCAACCGTCGAAAGATCACGGTCTCCAAAACCAAAAGCCTGGTGGATTCGCTTCTGGCCACGGGGTTCCCTTACGATGTTCATGAAAACCCCGGCGGGGTGGTGGCCCGTTTCAAAACCATGCTCACCCATTCTCAAGGGGTGAGGAGGCTCGGTTCTGCCGAACTTGACCTCTGTTACGTCGCCTGCGGCCGGGTGGACGGTTACTGGGAAGAAAGGCTCTATCCCTGGGATACGGCTGCAGGGCTGGTGATCGTGAAAGAGGCGGGGGGAGAGGTTACCGATTACACCGGCGGGGACTACAGTCCTTATTCAAAGACGATTTTGGCTTCCAACGGGCTGATCCATCGGGACATGATCGAGGCATTGATGAAGGCTTGAGCTCTCACCACAGAGGCCCAGAGGACACAGAGAAATTCAAGCTGGCCATTTGCGGTATCTCCCGCGAATGGGCAAAAATTCTGTTCTCGGTGCCCTCCGTGTCTCCGTGGTGAACCAATTGGCCTATGGTTATTCTTTCTGAGCGGTGAAGGCTTCCATGGCTTCTTTTCCGATTTCTTGGGAATGACCGCGGTAACGGGGAGAAAAATGAAAGGGGGTGAACTGCTTCACTCCCGCCTCTCTTGCCAGGGCACCGGCCTCCTTTGCCGTGAGGTGGTACTTTTTCTTGGCTATGTCTTTGTCTCGGTCCAAAAAAGGGGCTTCAATGAATAGGTGGTCCGAGTCTCTGGCCAAATTGAGAACCCTGCTCCAATTCCCCCGGCTACCGATGATATCCGTGATGTACGTGAACTTACAACCCGGAGAAATCTTAGCGATCTTCTTCGCCAGATCCCCAAGGATGAAGTCCTTCTTTCCAGTCACTTTCCCCTCCCGCTCCCAAGTCACGGTGAACGGGGTATCCCGGTCCTGCTGTGCATACAGGGCTTTTTTGAAACGTGTGAGCCAAGGTCCCACCGGGAGTTCCACAGCTTTGAGTCCTTCCTTGTCGATGTTGACATAGAAGTGTTCCACCAGGGACAGCCCGAGACAGGGAACACGATGATCCAGGAGAGCGGCTTCCACATGGAATGCCGGCTCTTCCAGAAGCATCCCTGTGAAGGGTTCCTTTTCCCCGTCGCCTATAGGCTGGAAGCGCTCCCGGCACCTGTAAGCCTTTGTGAGCAGAGCTTCCGGCCGAACCTCCGATACGATGAGTTTCAGGTCGTTCAGGTACTCATCCACCAGATTCCAAGTGTAGCCGGCCAGCTTCCCTTCCACACGGTCGAAAAAATGCGGGGGTCCGTACATATAGAGATCCCTGTCACGGCCTAGGAAAATCCGAAGCAGGGCGTCAAATCCAACGAAATGATCCATATGGGTGTGGGTCACAAAAACATGACTGACCTTGAGAAGGTCTCTCGGCGAAAGGGGGCTCAGGTCACCGAGATCAAAGAGAAGGGCTCGCCGTTCAAAAAGAAAGGGAATATACAATCCGGGATCAGAGAAAGGATCATGAATCAGTCTGGGCAGGAAAGTCGGTCTCATACTTTATCCCAGAGGTCCTTGTGCGATCTGCCGGTGAGAAGGTTTTCCATGGCTGGTTTCAGAAGAGGCTCCCAGGTCTGGAGTAACAGCCTCCTCCAGCAGGTCGCGAGCTATTGAAGTGACACCCGGACGAGGCAAACAAATTCTTTTGGATAAATCAAAGCGAGGCAACCGGTGACGCTGACCAAAGGGGACATCATCCAAAGTGTCATGGAAAAGGTTCGAACCAAAAAACCGAAGAAGGAAAGAGAGCAGTTTCTCTTTCCTGAATTCGGATATGAGACCCTGCCTAGGCGTCGGGCCGCAGAGCTGGTGGACGCAACCTTTGAGATCATCAAAAAGACCCTTGAGAAAGGGGACCACATCCTCATCTCCGGCTTCGGAAAATTCAAGGTTCGGTTCAAGTGGGCCAGAAAAGGGAGAAATCCCCGCACCGGGGAGCCCATTATTCTGGATTCCAAAAGAACGGTCGCTTTTCAGTGTTCACCCAAGCTGAAAGCCAAGATACAAAAAGGCACACCTGAATAGCCAGAAATAGCGGGGTTTTCGCCAGGGATGGCTGTTCCCCTCAAGGCGATATCGTGAAATGACGTAAGGGTAAAGGCTTAAGGCGCAAGGAACTCTTAGTTGGCTGTTGGATTTGCCTTAAGCCCTGTGCCTTGCGCCTTGGGCCTTGAATTCTGGAACAGCCGTCCCGGCTCACCAAGACCGTGACACGACTCTTAAGATCCTGGGTTATCTAGCCAGCCTTCTAGGTCAAGAAAACCACCTTGCCATCCTGAACATCCACAGTGACCCGATCCCCCTCTTTAATATTTCCCTCCAAGATCTTCGTGGCCAGAGGGTCCTGGATGAGATGCTGAATGGTTCTCCGGAGCGGTCTGGCTCCGTAAACAGGGTCGAAGCCCGAATCAGCAAGAAATTTCTTGGCCGCCTCTGTGAGATCAAGTTTGATCTTGGCGCTTTCCAGACGGCTCCTCAGGTAGCCCATCTGGATTTCCACGATCTTCTTGATCTCCTCAAGTCCAAGGGAGTTGAAAATGATAATTTCGTCAATACGATTTAGAAATTCCGGCCTGAAAGTTGCCCTGAGGGCATCCATGACCCGGGTCTCCATTTCTTTGTTGTCTTTTCCGTGGAGTTCATGAATCCATTGGCTTCCCACATTCGAAGTCATGATCACCACGGTGTTTCTAAAGTCGACGGTACGGCCTTTCCCGTCCGTCATCCGGCCGTCGTCCAGAATCTGCAAAAGGGCATTGAACACGTCGGGATGGGCCTTTTCAATCTCATCGAAGAGCACGACGGAGTAAGGGTGCCTTCTCACCGACTCTGTGAGTTGCCCCCCTTCGTCATAACCCACGTAACCGGGGGGTGCACCAATGAGCCGCGCCACCGAGTGCTTCTCCATGTATTCCGACATATCCAGGCGGATCATATATTGTTCGTCGTCAAACAGAAACTCCGCCAGGGCCCTGGCAAGCTCTGTTTTTCCCACACCCGTGGGTCCCATGAAGATAAAGGAGCCGATCGGCTTGTTGGGATCCTGTAGCCCTGAACGGGCCCTGCGAACCGCGTTTGCTACGGCAACAATTCCTTTTTCTTGGCCGACCACCCGTTTCGACAACCGCTCTTCCATTTTGAGGAGTTTTTCTTTCTCTCCTTCCATGAGCTTGGAGACGGGAATCCCGGTCCATTTGGCCACCACCTCCGCTACATCATCACTGTCTACTTCTTCCTTGAGCATCTTGCTCCCGGATTGAAGTTCCCCGAGCTTTTTGTTTTCTTCCTCCAGTCTTTTCTCCAGTTCCGTTAGGGTCCCGTACTTGAGCTCCGCTGCCCGGGACAGGTCCCCCTGGCGTTCTGCGACCTGAGCTTCCCCCTTGGTCGATTCGATCTTTTCCTTGATCTCTCGGATTTTGGAGATGGCTTCCTTTTCCTGTTTCCAATGGGCCGTCATGGTTTCCGATTCGCCTTTGAGTTCCGCCAACTCCTTCTCCAGCTTTTCAAGTCTGTCCTTGGAGGCCCGGTCCTTCTCCTTTTTGAGGGCTTCCCGCTCTATTTCGAGTTGGGTGATTTTTCGCTGAATGTCATCAATTTCGGCAGGCATGCTATCAATTTCGATCCTCAGTCTGGATGTCGCTTCGTCAATGAGGTCAATCGCTTTATCCGGTAGAAAGCGATCTGTGATGTACCGGTGTGAGAGGGTAGCAGCTGCAACCAGAGCCGAATCTTTGATGCGCACCCCATGGTGGACTTCGTATTTCTCCCTAAGGCCTCTCAGGATGGAGATGGTGTCTTCCACGTTCGGCTCCTCCACCATGACCGGCTGAAATCGCCTCTCCAAGGCGGCATCTTTCTCGATATGTTTTCTGTATTCTTTAATGGTTGTGGCGCCCACGCACCTCAATTCGCCCCGGGCAAGCGCGGGTTTCAGCATGTTGGAAGCATCCACCGCACCTTCAGCAGCACCGGCGCCCACAAGCGTGTGCCTTTCGTCGATGAACAGAATGATTCGCCCCTGGGCATCCGTAATCTCCTTGAGAACCGCCTTTAGCCTGTCCTCAAACTCTCCGCGGTATTTCGCGCCTGCGATCAAGGCACCCATGTCCAGGGCCACAACCTGTTTGTCTTTCAAAGTCTCGGGGACATCCCCTTGGATGATCCTCTGGGCCAGCCCCTCCACAATGGCGGTTTTTCCCACACCCGGTTCTCCTATGAGTACCGGATTGTTTTTCGTCCTCCTGGAAAGAACTTGAATAACTCGCCGGATTTCATCGTCCCGTCCGATCACCGGGTCCAGATCACCTTTCGCGGCAATGGCTGTTAGGTCCCGTGCATAGCGCTCGAGGGCCTGATACTTGTCCTCCGGGTTTTGATCTGTAATCCGCTGCCCGCCCCGAATATCCACCAAAGCCTTCAGAACGGCGTCACGAACCAGACCGGCCGACGCCAGCGCTCTGGCCCCTTTTCCCTCTTTTTCCTCCATGATCGCCAGTAAGATATGCTCCAGGCTGACGTATTCATCCTTCATCTGGTCCGCCTCTTTGAAGGCTTGGTCTAAAACCGCTTTTGCCCGCGGAGAGATGTAGACCTGTCCAGCGCCTGCGCCCGACACGCTGGGAAACTGGTGGAGAACGCCGTCGATTTCCTGAATGAGGTGGCTCTGGTTGACACCGAGCTTGCCCAGGATAGGGGGAATAACCCCTTCCTTCTGCTCAACGATGAATCTGAGCATGTGCTCCGGCTCGATTTGCTGATGACCAAGACCTTCAGCCAGGTGTTGCGCACTCTGCACGCACTCTTGAGATTTCAAGGTAAACTTATCAAAACGCATGCTCCCATCCTCCTCATGCGATAAAATTGTAATGTTTTTAGTTTAGGATCACTTTACGTTAATTTGTCACAACAAAACAAAAGTTAAGCTTGGATGCTCCTCATGTCAAGAAGCCCTAAACGCGCTTTTTGTTGAGCCTTCCGCCAGTCACTCAGAAAACCCTTTGGGGCCGGCTTCCCCAAACCACGGACAAGAGAGTTTTTGAAAAGGTGGCTACTCATTTGCCGGATGAACCGAAATTCCACGGCTCAAGAGGGGTTGATTTCCTGTATCCTTTGGTTTATTTATGGAACTCTGCCGTGATTGATCATTGTCTTATGTTCATGTATCCTCTGCCCCTTCGTCGAGGAAAAAGCGAATAAACCATGAATCAAGCCTTCGCAACGATCAAGGTCTTGGGCTGCGTCACATCCTGAGGATTTCGCCGGAAGTGGGCGCTTCTTTGGGCATGAGAGTTCTCATGGATCAAGACTATATGGATGCCATGGCTCTTTTGGAAAGGGCGGAAGAATGCCTGGAGAAAGTGAAGTCTGCCTTGGTCACGGAAGAAAGAGAGGATTTCCCTGAGCAGTATGCGGGGTACATTGCCGAACATTTTCTGCGTCACAGGGACGCTCTTCAGGAAGCCGAAGAAAAGCTGAAGAGCTATGCATCAAAACTAGGGGAGAGCGATGATGAACGGCTCAATGAGGCCGCAAGCGAAGATATCATGGATCGCCTGCTCTCCGCGAGTTTTGAGAAAACCGGAAACAACTTAAGGGACGGACTCGGTCGTTTTTACAATGTCTGTCATGGAATGAATCAAAAGGTCGGTCATCTTACGCCGGAAAATGTGGGATTCGTGAATGAGGTGTTCTCCCAACTCCTTGGGCAGTGCTCGGAAAACATGCTCACGGGTTACATCTTGGACCAGCACGATGATTATCAAGAGAGAAAAGCCGATGGGCTCTGGAAGTCCGCTCTTCACAAAAGAAATATTCGGTACCTTGAGCCGATCTCTGCCGTTCTCACGAAGTACAACAACACAACATACGCTGTCGATCCTCTTCTGTTTCTCGCGCTACTGAGAAAGGAGTCCAATTTTGATCATTTGGCGGTTTCATCCGTTGGCGCAGCGGGTCTGACGCAAATCATGCCTCAGACAGCCCTCGACTTGGGCATGAAAAACATCTTCAAGCCGGCCTACCTCCATAAGGCAGCCGAAATATTGGGCAAAGAAAGGAGGGCGCGGTGTCAGGCGTGGGCTCTGCTGGCCCAAATGGACGAGAAAAATAAAATCCAGATAGCGAAGCGGTCCCGGACTTTGATGCACACGTCTCTGGCCTATGGCCGGAAAAAGGACAAGCTCTACCTTAAGTACAAAAGGCAGCTTCTTCAGAAGCGCTCTGACGACCGTCTTAAACCGTCACTGGCCATTGAGTATGGGTTCAAGTATTTTGCGCGGCTTATGAAAGCGCAGGAAGGAGATATCAGCCTGGCCCTGGCCTCATACAATGCGGGGCCTCAGCGGGTCAAGCAATATAAGGGGATTCCCCCTTTTGAAGAAACCGTCCAGTTTCGCAACAAGGTCCTGGAATTCTATAGGGAGTACCTTGAAGAGGTAAATCATGAGCCCCCCTAAGAGACAGCTTGGAAGGACCCCTTTACTCTTGAGGGCTTTTCTGAAATTCATCTGCCCATTTGAGCCAGATTTTTTTGCGGGTTTGAAATTTGTAGAGAACCCTTTCCAAATGCTTGGACAGTTCTAAATCGATCAGCTTTCTCCGGGAAAAAATGATAAGATCCCTTTCAAGCTTTTCCCAGCCCGGCATTCTTGTCTCAAGCCCTTGGTGGTACTTCTGAAAATCAAGGTGCATCAAATCAATGCGTTTATCAAAATCGAAAATGGCATTCCTTATTTTCAGGTTTTCATCGGAGATCAGCATGGGGAACGAATCCTTTAGCAATGTCCGGAAGAACGGGGACGAACCTGTCGTTTGTAAACGGGCAAGAACTTATGGTGATTCTAC
>JARRRH010000329.1:0-3818 GCA_037380925.1 Deltaproteobacteria bacterium
GTGGACCCCGAGGCGGCCGCCGGGGTGTGCTTTCTTCTCCTCCAGTTGGGCCTCATAACCGGGACCAAAGCGGCGGAAGAAAGAGAGGGGTCCGATCTGTCCGGACTCATCACTCTGTATCTCGATCTCTTGCGTATTTTGGAAAACAATTTCAGCAAGGAAATCGGCCGGGAGTTTGAAGCGATCCTTTTTCAGTGCAAGAAGGACCTGACCGGGCAAAGCAAGATGCTTTTCTACGATATTGACTTTTCGCGAATGCCCCGAAAGGGGATCGTTGACAAAATCCTGGAACGCTTCTCCGGTCTCCCTTCCGTGGAGGGGATTCCCCTTGTGCTCTCTTCCTCTTTCAACGAACTCTTGTACCTGTTGATCGTGCGGATGAAAAGGATCCTCGGCATCCGAATTACGGAGAAGGCCCTTTTTGAGATGATCGATATGATCCGTTTTGCAAAGAGATGCGAAGCAGACTCCGCCTTGAGGGCCCATTTGGAAGGGAAGTTGGAAGACTATATGCGGCAGATCAAGGCCTAACGCCCCGGGGGGAGACGCTTCTATGGACCGATAACCCTGAAAAGGGACGGCAGCCGCCCTCTTTTTAGCCTTACGCTTTTCAGCCGTGACTTCGTGAAGCCCTTTTTGGACAACGCTGCTCCACCGCTTTGGGTGGCGTGAGGGGGACACTGCAGTGAGCGCTGTGAAACTGACCTTTCTCGGAACGGGTGCCGCCTGGGGTCTCCCCGAGTTGAACTGCACCTGCCGCATATGCAGGGAAATGGGAGAGAGGGGGGAAAAAAGAGACCGGACTGCGCTCCTTCTCAAAGGGGAGAAGACTCTCCTCGTAGATTGCGGGCCCGACATCGCGGCACAACTGGCTAGGAAAAGCGTGGAGAAGATAGATGCCGTGCTGATCACCCATGAGCATTGAGATCATTACATGGGCTTGGATGAGCTATTCGTCTACAAGCGAATCGCCCCGAGGGGCACATTCCGACCGATTCCAGTCTATGTGACGGCAAACAGCTGGGAGGTCATCGGGGCCAGGTTCGGTTACCTGGAACGTATGGGCGTGATCCAGGCCCACCCGATCGAACCCGGCAAGCCTTTTGACGCCGCGGGGTTAGAGGTCTTTCCCTTCAAGACGGATCATGGCGGCTTTGCAAAAGGGTCCGTAGGTTTTGTGATCCGCTTTCCGGACCCGGAGGGAGGAGAGACTCGCCTGGCGTACACCTCCGACTTCAAAGACTTGCCTCACTTTCCCGGGGAACTCCTCCAGCCGGACTACCTGGTGATCCAGTCCTTTTGGCTGAATGAGCCGGTGAACAACCGTCCCAGCCACATGAGTTTTCAGAGAGCGATGGGGGTCATAGAGCGTGTCGGCCCGAAAAGGAGGACCTTCTTGGTGCACATGGGAGATGCGGACGCGATCCCAGGCGACCCTGCCAACGTCATGACCAAAAAATATGAGCCTCTCGACCCCCTGAGATCCCTTTCGGACGGCAAGCCCTACCCTATCCCGTTATGCCACCTCCAATGGCAACAAACAGTGGATCAAATCCTGTGGGAAAGGAAAATCCCTTTCAAGGTTACGGTCGCTCACGACGGTCTTGAGGTTTCGCTTTAAAGGACCCTGAAGGCCAAGGGCCCTTTCTGCAGGGACACAGGGGCCTGCCCCATGAATAAACCGTGACCCTGGGTTCACGCGGAGCCGTTCATCCTGCTGCACACCCCGCAACGGTAGCATTCCCCTACACGGCACACATCCGACTCCTGTGCCTTGAGGGCCAGGTCGAACTCTCTCCTCAGATGCCCCTTCCATATCCCGTGATCGATGAAGTCCCAGGGGAGGAGCTCGTTCGCTTCCCTAGGGCGGTAAACGAAAAAGTCCGGATTGACCTTTGAGGAACGAAAGACCCTGGGCCAATCCCCTTCCCATTGGTGGGCTTTTAGCAGCATAGGGGCCACCCTCCTGTCCCCCCTGGAAAGCAAAGCCTGAAGATAAGCCCACTTGGGCACGTCAAAGTTGACTTTCACCCCTCCCTCCTTGGACATGGATCTTTTCAGCCATCGCTGTTTTTCCTTCAGTGAAGGCACGGGATCGAAAGGAAGCCATTGAAAGGGCGTGAAGGGTTTCGGCACAAAACAGTTGACGCTCAGCTTGATCTGTCCTATACGGCCCCGCGAAGCCGACTCCTTGACCATGTGGTGCTTGATCTTTTTTACCAGGTCGTGAATCTGGTAGACATCTTCTTTCGTCTCTGTGGGAAGACCCAGCATGAAATAGAGCCGGATGGTGAAATCCCCTGTTCGAGATATGAGCCTCACTGCCTCAACGATCTGGTCCCGTGTGAGGTGCTTGTTAAGGACCCTCCTCAAGCGGTCCGATCCCGCTTCGGGGGCGATCGCCAGGCTCTTCTGTCCCGACCGTTTGAGCTGCACCAGAAGGCCCTTGGTCAGGGAGTTGGCCCTCAGGGAAGAAACGGAAAAGTGTCCTCCCCTCTCCGTGATGAATTCCGTGAGGGCCTCAATTCCGGGGGTATCCGATACGGCGGCGCTCAGGAGGCCGACACGGTCCGTTCTCCTCAGGGCCTTTTCGATGGCCTCCCGAAGGGCTTCTGCCCGGCCCGTTCGAGGGGGACGGTACACATAGCCTGCGGCGCAGAAGCGGCATGAACGGCCGCACCCTCTTCCCAGTTCCACCAGGACCATGTCGGAAAATTCCGTGTCCGGCGTCGTGATCGCCGACACAGCCACCTCGCCGCCGGCTTCTGCGGTGGAATCGGAACAGGCTGCTCTTATTTTTTCTGGAATGCCGTTACCCTTGGGAAGGAAGGATTTCAGGGTCCCGTCCTCATGGTATTCAGGCTGGTAAAGGGAAGGGACATAGAGACCCTTACGGGCCCGAGCCGCAAGGCCTTTGAGCATCTCTTCCTTCGGCGGGGGGCGAGGAGCGAACCCGGCAAGGAGATCGATAAAAGGGTTTAGACTGGCCTCTGCCTCTCCCAACAAGAAACAATCGACAAAAGGGGCCAGAGGCTCGGGGTTCAAAAAAGCGGCCACACCGCCGGCAATAACCATGGGGAAGGGTTCGGACCGCTCCTCAGCGAGGATGGAGACCTTGGCCATTTCCAGGATCTTAAGGAGGTTGGGGTAATCGTTTTCAAAAGAGAGCGAAAAAGCGATGAGATGGAAATTCCTCAGAGGGCTTTGAGACTCAAGAGAAAGGAGCGGCTTTCCTGTCTGAAGGTAGAGGGACATTTCTTGACCTTCGGGCAGAAAAGCACGCTCCGCCGCCACATCGTCTCTCTCGTTCAGGATTCGGTAGACGACCTGAAACCCCAAGTTGGACATGCCGATGCGGTATGAATTCGGATAGACCAGCGCAACAGCAATCCTGCCGCCCCAATCTTTTATGACCGTCCCCTTCTCCCTGGCGAGGATGGCCCGGTAGAGGGAGACCATATCCCCGGCGAACTTCTTTCGAAGATCGCTCAATCCGCTTTTACCCTCAAAAACGTAGGGTAATCCAGGTTGTCCTTGAAAAATCCCTTGCTGAAAAGGCGTCTTCTTCCCTGATTGGCCGCCCCCTGATCCTCGGAGGACAACGGCTCTCCCCCTCTTCTCCTGAAGGTGGGCGTTTCCAGCGGATCTCCATTCACTCTTACGGTCCACCCTTCGTTGGCCTCTTCAGGCGATAGGTCCCGGAGGTTGACCACATTGGTGGCCATAGCGGTTTCCGTGTCTATGCCGGTGGCGATAACGGTCACCTGCACCTCGTCACCCATGGCGTCATCCAGGACTACCCCCCAGAAAATTTCTGC
>JARRRH010000330.1:0-3801 GCA_037380925.1 Deltaproteobacteria bacterium
GACAAGGAGAATGAGGATCCGAAACTGGCCTTTTATGAAAGACTCTCCAGCAAGAAGAATGAGGTGAGGATGAGGGCGGAGCCTCCGAGGGAGATCCCCATGAAGGAGAAGCCGGCTGAGGCACATCGGAGAGAGGCCGCAAACAAGCCGCCCGCACCCGCTCAGCCGAGGACATCAGCAGGTGATCACCTTCAGTACACGGTTCAACTCGCTTCGATGGGAGAAAAGGTCAGGGCCGACGCCGTGATCAAAGACTTGAGAGATCGGGGATACGAGGCCTATATGACCGAAGCCGTGGTGGGCGGCAAGGTCTACTATCGGGTGCGATGCGGGCGTTTTATGACGCAGGAGGAGGCTGGAAAACATGCCAGGAAGTTGGCGAGGGAGGCAGGGCTCAAAGGACTCGTGTCCAGGATCGAGTAAAATGCTGATCAGGAAAGCTGTCATTGAGGATGTAAAACCCATTCACAGGATTTTGAGTTATTATGCAGCTCAGGGTTCTCTTCTGCCCAGACCGTTGAGTGAACTCTATGATCATTTGAGAGACTTCTTCGTCCTTGTTGAGAACAGCCAAGAACCTAAGGTCCTCGGTGTCTGCGCCCTGGGGGTATGCTGGGAGGACCTGGCTGAAATTCGTTCTCTCGCCGTGGACAAAGACGAGCAACGAAAGGGGTTCGGGCTCCAACTGGTGAAAACGTGCCTGGAAGAAGCACACGCTTTGGGACTTCGGCGTGTTTTTGCTCTCACCTATGTAGGGGGCTTTTTTGATAAGGTGGGGTTCAAGAAAGTGGAAAAGTCGGTACTTCCCCACAAAGTCTGGGCCGACTGTTTGAAGTGCCCGAAGTTCCCAGACTGCGATGAGACGGCCATGATCCTTGAATTGTAGCCAGGCTTCGCAACGAATCGACGAGGGCTTCGCCGGGGATGCTGATTCCCCTTAAGGCGATATCTATAGCGTTCTGGAGAGGCGGACTAATATTTGAGGGTTTGAGAGAGTGTTGACTTGGTCGGGATGAAACATTCTGCCAGGGGTTTCGTGGTGTAAACCCTCAAATATCAGCCCGCTGGAATGCCCGGTAGAATTTTTTTGAGATATCGCCTTTCGGGGAACAGCTATCCCGGCTCGCCGAAAGTCCTGGCCCAGATTTAGCACAGATTGAGAAGGTTTATTGGGTCAACAGCCTCACAGCAGTAAGAGAAAATTGACCTTCACGTTTCACAGCGCCAGGGTGGGTTTGACTGCAATTTTGCGATCTTGGCTTTTATAGATCGTCAGTCCAAAGGGGAGGACAGTCCAATGTTCGGCATCGGTATGCCAGAATTAATACTTATCATGGTCATTGCACTGATCGTGATCGGCCCCAAGAAGTTGCCCGACATCGCACGGGCCCTGGGCAGGGGGATGGCGGAGTTTCGGAAAGCGACCCAGGAGATCAAAGACAGCCTAGACTTAGACAATGAAATTCGGGAGGTCGAAAGGGACCTCGCCGATTCGGTTACCGGGCTCGACAGAGCGCCCGACTCAGAGGATAGAGACAGGCCGTCCGATGAGGCGCCCAAATACCACGATTTCGAGGGTGCGCCGGTGGATCAGGAAAAAAATAACAAAGAGGCGACCTCTCCCGGGGAGGAATCGGCCGCACAAGAGCAGAAAAAAGATGGAGATGGATGAAAAACAACCTTTTATGAGCCACCTGGAAGAGCTCAGAAAAAGGCTGATTGTCTCAGCTGTTGCAGTGGGCGTGGGCTTCGCCTTATCCTATTTTTTTGCTGAAAAGCTGTTTCTGATTTTGGTCTCTCCTTTGAAGGAGAACCTGCCTGCCGGTGACAGGCTCATTTTCACCAGTTTGCCCGAGATGTTTTTTACTTATATCAAGACGGCCTTCGTCATGGGCATTCTCTTGTCAGCTCCTTTGATTTTTTACGAAATCTGGATGTTTGTTGCTCCCGGCCTGTATCAGAGAGAAAAGCGTTATGTGATTCCCTTTGTGGTCTCTTCTTCGATCCTCTTTGTGGGAGGTGCCCTGTTTGGCTATTTCATCGTCTTTCCTTTCGGATTCCGATTCTTCTTGAGCTTTGCCAATGAATATATCCAGGCCCTCCCTTCGGTGAAGCAGTACTTTTCTTTTGCCATAAAGCTTCTTTTTGCCTTCGGCATCGTTTTCGAGCTTCCTGTCGTGGTCTTCTTCCTGGCCAGAATCGGTCTCATCAATGCGGATTTCCTGAAGAAAAAACGGAAGTACGCCATATTGTTAACGTTTGTAGTTGCGGCCATTCTAACGCCGCCCGATGTCATCACCCAGTGCATGATGGCCGGGCCGTTGCTCGTGTTGTACGAGATCGGGATCTATGTGGCTAAAATCGCGGAAAGGAAGAGGGCCGCCCCCAAAGAGGGCGTCGCAGAGGAAGGAAGTAAAAGCTCGTGAATCGATATCAAGGCAAGCGTTCTACCTTCGCTTCCAGGATCAGTGTAACTGAAAAATCTAAAATCCGAAGCACGAAATCCGAAACAAATTCGAATTTTCAAATGTTCAAATGATCAAACCGGAAGGTATGACTCAAGTACCCTACCGAGGGAATAGAAGTTTTGGTCATTGGGTATTGTTTCGAAACCGGGGACCCGCAAAGCGGGGAGTCGGCTCCTCATGCCGACAATTTCGGATTTCGATATTCGGATTTGGGCGATTTACAATCCGGTGACCTAATGGGAAGATTGGGGGAGGGGCAAAAGCCTGGAACCTCGGACGGTCAGCAAGAGCGGTTCTTTCTCCACTTCTCCTTGCTCGTCAAAGGATATCTTTCCGGTGATCCCGTAATAGCCGTCGCTATTCTTCAAGGCTTTTTGGAGATCCCATCGCGTGGCAATGGCGTTTTGAGCCAGAACTTGTTTCAAGAGCGTGATCGTATCGTAGCCTGTAGCCGCCAGGATGCCGGGCTCGGATTCGAAGTTCTCTCTATAAAGCCGGACAAACGCGTCAACGGGTCCCCGGTCGATATCTTGGAAGAAGCCCGAAGGAAAGATCGCGCCTTGTAAATAGTCTCCGGCCTGGCCAATGAGTTCGCCGGACTGCCACAGGCTGGTCCCCAGGAAGGTCACATTGAAAACGCTGTAGAATGGGAACTGCGGGGCTATCAAGGCTACCCGCTGCTGGTTGTCGGGTATGAACACCGCTTCAAAGTCTGCGATGGGATCGGGTTCCTCATCCGGACGGAGCTGAATCTCGAGGTCCTTTGTCTCATCAGGCGGGTATTTCAATACTTCCAGGATCTGAGACAAAGGCTCCGGCCTCGGGTAGTAAAGGCCTACCATTTTTTTGATCGGTGCAGCGAAATCGGTCTCTTCTGGGTCATAGGATTCCACAGCGGTGACATATCCACCACGGGATTCCAGTTCATCCCAAAAAAGGTTCATAAAGAAGTGGCCGTATCGGTTATCAGGATAGAGGATGCCGAAACGGCTCAGACCCATTTCATTCACGGCGGTATGAAGGAGTGTTCTTATTTCTTTGGAGGGAGTCAGAAAATTCCTGAAGACCATATCCCCTTCAGCTGCAATTCCCTCTCTCTGAGTAAGGGTGATAATGGGAACACCCAGCTCTTGGGCTTTCTGAGATGCCGCGGCAGCCGCCTTGCTGGCAAGAGGTCCGACAATGGCGACAACTTTGCTCTCTTTCACCAGTTTTTCCACTTGCGATACCGTTTGCCCGGCTTGGCCGGCCGTATCTTCGATGATCAGCTCGATCCCCGGGTCCTCTTCAGATTGGCCGAATATTCCCATGCCCAGTTGAATGCCATTCAACA
>JARRRH010000331.1:0-6837 GCA_037380925.1 Deltaproteobacteria bacterium
CTTTGTCGATCCGGGGATTTCCCTTTTTTATCCTCAAGATCTTCGGGTGGCCTCAGTCCTCGAAGGCAGCTCCCAAACGGTTCAGGCAGGTCTTCTGACTTCCCCGCCCTTTTAGCGGCCTTCCCATCCCGAAAGAACAGAACAGTGGCGCACGGTGGCTAAAAGGGTTCCCTTTTCTTGACGAATAGGGCAGGGTTACAGCGGCGGGCCCATCCCCGATTTCCACGGGGTTCCCTATTGAGCTCCAAGAGCACCAGAACCGTACAAGTAAAACTTTTAAGAAAAAACCATTGTGAAGTCAAGAGAAAAGGTGTGGCAGGGTCTATCCGAATCGGAATTGTCGAGATTGCCAACTCTTGATGTATTTTCCGGACATGAGGCCGCCTGCGATCACCACCATGATGAGAATCCAGACGGCGATAGGAAACCAGCTGTGAAAAAAATCCCAGAGCGCGCCGCTTCCCACAAAAGCAGGGACAATCATCACGATCCCGATTCCGATCCTTCTGGCAAGCTCCATTTTAATCCTCCTTGTTTTTTCAAAAATCGTGCCTCCTGTAAAATCTCAGGGCGCTCCGGAGATAGTCCTCCGGACGGTGCTCGTAACTATTATGCCCGCAGTTTGGGAGCACCGCAAGTCCCCCTTTTTGGGAGGTGCCGATAAAAAGCAACGCCTTGTTCCACGTCAAAAATAAAGCTCCTGTCAGGATAAAGCACCAAAGCCGGGCAGATCCGTTTTGGCCGGAAGAACTAGCACAATGTTTTGCAATGATCAAGGGAGTACCAGTATGGCATCCCAGAAATGACACGAACAGATTGTCGCTTGCTCAAGGGGGGCCGTCGAGGGGTGGTCGTCCAGCCCGCCACCATACCTCCCGTGCTCTTGGAACGGCCGTTCGACAGGCTCACGCTCCTGAGCAACCTCGAAGGATCGCTGTCCCAAATATCTATGACTGGAATTTATTGTAGTAACTTCTGGGACACCAGACTATAAAGGCGTCTCATTTGATTGACAGGGTGCCCGGAGTTCCGCTATTTGTTTTCTCATGAAGATGTTCAAACCTTTGCTTAGGGATGCGCTCAGGGATTATTACCCGCTGAAGAAGTACTTTGTGCAACACCGGTGGGGATTCCTTGCGGGCTTTCTCAGCCTTTTGGGCGTGGACTTCCTTCAACTCTTAATCCCACTGGTCATTAAACGTGTCATCGATGCCTTGACTTTGAAGACAGCCACATCCGCTCTCCTCCTTCGATACGGCATGGCGATCGTTGCCATTTTCATCATAATAGGCTTGCTGCGGTATGTTTGGCGGCATCTGCTCTTCGGTATTTCCAGAAAGATTGAAAAGGGCCTGAGATCCCGACTCTATGGCCACCTTCAGAACCTCTCCCTGTCTTTCTATCACAGAACAAAAACAGGCGACATCATGGCGAGGGCCATCAATGATATCAACGCCGTTAGAATGGCCAGCGGTATGGGTATGGTGGCATTAACGGACGGCGTTGTCATGGGCGTGGCGGCGATAGGCTTTATGATAAGCATCAGTCCTTTTCTGACCCTCATTGCTCTCATTCCAGCACCCCCCTTGGTCTATTTCACCAGGATACTTACCAGACGTATGTCCGCAGGCTATGAGAGGATTCAGAAAAGCTTTTCGGATCTTACAGAACGGGCGCGAGAAGGGTTTGCAGGCATCCGCGTGATCAAGGCGTATGGCAGGGAATCGTGGCAGTCTGAGAGGATCCGTGAAACCGGCAAGGAATACATTTCTGAGAATATGAATGTGGCCAAAACCTTTGCCTTTTTCTTCCCCATGGTTGCTATTTTCACAAACTTGGGCTTAGCGATTGTGATCGGCCTGGGCGGTCGTCTGACCATTCTCGGTCAGATCAGTACGGGCGATTTCGTGGCTTTCATCAGTTATCTGACTCTCTTGACATGGCCGATGATGGCCATAGGCTGGGTCACGAATCTCGTCCAGCGGGGTGCTGCGTCTATGCGGCGCATCAACCGGATTTTTGAGGAAGTCCCGGAGATAGTTGATTCAACTGAGCCCACACAACTCCATGATATTAAAGGGGAATTAAGGCTGAAGGGGCTCAGCCTGAGATATCCAGGGTACACAACATACGCACTCAAGAACATCCATCTCACCGTGGAGGCCGGTCAGACCGCAGCGGTCGTAGGGAGGGTGGGTTCCGGCAAGACGACCCTATTTCACGCCATTCCAAGACTTCATGAACCCCCTCCACGAACGGTCTTCGTCGACGGGGTGGACATCCGGGAGATCCCTTTAAAGACCTTGCGAAATAATATCGGTTTTGTGACCCAGGAGTCGATCGTTTTCTCAGACACGATTAGGAACAATGTGGCTTTTGGCAGAGGTGGGGTGACCGACCAGGATCTGGAACGCGCTTTAAAAATCGCCCAGTTATTTGACGATGTCCGGAGTTTTGAGAAGGGCGTGGATACGCTCCTGGGTGAAAGAGGGATTACACTTTCGGGAGGGCAGCGGCAGCGCCTGACCATTGCCCGGGCCGTTGTCATGAACCCGCCCATTCTGATCCTGGATGATGCGCTTTCCATGGTGGACACGCGGACGGAGGAAAGGATTCTCAGCGAGATTTTGGCCCACAGACAGGGGAAGACCAACCTGGTGGTTTCTCACAGACTTTCAACGATCAGCAGAGCAGACCTCATCGTGGTGCTGGATGGCGGAGAGCTTGTGGAAATCGGCGATCACCAAAGGTTGTTGGAAACAGGACGGGAGTATCCCAGACTCTATCAGAGAGAGGTCCTGGCGCAGGCTCTTGAGATAGAAGGACGGAATAATGGAAGGTTGGAATAGTGGTGCTGCGGTATCCTATACATAGATTGTTTTGCGAGTAAAGACGAGCATTCTAGGGAAGTCATCATGTACGGCGATTACGGGTATATGGAAGAAGGGCGGTTGGGCAAGCCCTATAATTTGAGGCTCCTCAGAAGGCTGGCCCACTATGCCTTTCCTTATAAGAAAGTTGTGGCCGTGGCCCTCTTTCTCACCCTGCTGATCACCTTGTTGGATCTGGCTCTTCCCTATTTGTCAAAAATTGCCATTGACCGGTACATTCTTTCATCCTGGTATGAGGTGAGATTAACAGGCGTTGAACACAGGGCGGCGCGGGATTTCCTTAAAACATTCGGTTCTGAGGTTGCAGCCCTTAATGAGTTGACAAAAAAACAGATCCTGAAGGTCAGGGCCTCGGACCTGAGGGGTGTAGTTCTTATCAGTCTGGTCATTATCCTGTTCCTCTTTTTGAACTTCGGCCTGGGATACGGGCAATACTATCTTCTGGAGTTCACGGGCCAAAACATCATGCAGGACATTCGTCTTGAGCTGTTCCGCCGAATGCAGTCTCAAGCTTTGAGCTTTTTTGACCGCCATCCCTTGGGGCGTTTGGTGACCCGGGTCACCAACGACATTGAGAATCTGAATGAGATGTTTAAATCCGTGATTATCACCGTGTTCAAAGACATCTTTATTCTCACCGGCATCCTGGTGATCCTTCTTTACATGAACTGGGGTTTGGCGCTCGTGAGCTTTATCCTGATTCCTTTCATTTTCGGCGTGACCCTTCTTTTCAGCAACCTCGCTCGCGAGGCTTTCAGAGAGCTGAGGGCTGCTGTTGCAAAAATGAACGCTTTTTTGCAAGAGCGGATCACGGGGATGCGCATCATCCAGCTCTTTGCAACGGAAGCCTTTCAGACTAGGATTTTCGAAAAAATAAACCACGAGAATTATCTTGCCGGCATGAAGCAGATCAGGGTCTTTGCCCTTTTCATGCCCATCATGGACCTCTTCGCCGCGTTTGCCGTGGCCTTGATCATTTGGTACGGCGGCGGAAAGGTAATTCATGAGACTCTGTCCTTGGGTTCCCTGGTGGCCTTTATCAGCTACATTCAGATGTTCTTCAAGCCTATCCGGGACATCTCGGAGAAATACAATATCATGCAATCCGCCATGGCGTCCACGGAACGCATATTCGAGTTCATGGACCACAGGGAGGAAATTTCCGAACCGATTCGACCTGAAAAACCCGCGAATCAGGAGGGTCACATCCAGTTCCAGGGGATCTCCTTTGCCTATCAGAAGGACCAGCCCGTGCTTCGGGATGTCTCTTTCGAGGTCAAGCCCGGAGAAATGGTCGCTGTTGTGGGCGCAACCGGTGCCGGCAAAACAACGGTGGTGAACCTTATAGAGCGCTTCTATGACAGAGATAACGGTAGAATTGTTCTGGACGGCGTGGATATTAGGGCATATTCCAAGTCAGACTTGAGAGCCCGCATCGGCTTGGTCATGCAGGATGTGTTCATTTTTTCCGGAAGCCTCGTAGACAATGTGTCTATGGGGAGGGATGGGGTGTCTCGGGAGGTCATTGATCGGGCGATTCGAGAGGCGAACGCGCACACCTTCATTGGACGACTGCCGCACGGTCTTGAGGAGGAAATGGGGGAGGGAGGGTCAAACCTTTCAGCAGGAGAGCGGCAGCTTCTTTCCTTTGCCAGAGCGCTGGCTTATGATCCCAAAGTCCTCATCCTGGACGAGGCCACTTCAAGCGTGGATCCGGAGACGGAAAGGCTTATTCAGGAGGCTATCTTCAAAATGACGGAGAAGCGAACCACTCTGGTGGTGGCACACCGCCTTTCAACCATTCGAAGCGCTGATCGAATTCTGGTCATGCACCACGGTCGGATCCGCGAGCAAGGCACCCATGACGAACTCATGGCCCTGGGCGGGATCTACTACAAGCTGAATAGCGTCAGGGAGGTCGAAGAATGATAGAGGGCTAGGCGGCGCGGGGCTCGGTTTCAGGGCCCTCTTTCTTTTGGACCTGGGCTGCCATGGACTTCTTGTCGAACCACCCTTCAAAAAGGATGAGTTCGGGGTGTTCGTTCAGGGTGTCGTAGTTCTTGACGGAAACCTTCCTCATGGCCGCATCGTTTTCGCTAAATACCCTGACATCAAATGTGCTGGTGCTGCCCTGCCTGGGCCTCAGTACACTTCTGAGGCTCCACACCCAGTCCGGGTCGTGGCCCAACTCCACGACCAGATGTTTTCCCACCGGATGGGGCAGCTCCTTAGGCCCCTGGAGTTTCTCAGCTTTGGGTTGTCCGGTATCCGACTTTTTCTCCCAAAATTTCCAGGACATGATGACCCTCCTTGTCTGTTCTGGGGCTATAGCCCATGAGGACAAGCAGCAAGGCCCATGCCAAAGGCTATTCCTCTGATTTCCCGTTGTATATTGCTAACAAGAGAAGAAGGGGACCGAATTTGGATTTCCCATTTTCAGCCTGGAGCCACAACTTGGAAAAAGTACTTTGGGGTTAACCGGCCAGGATTAAAGAGAATTTGAATTATAGGAACTGTGTGTTCTCATCTTCAGGGCCTAGGAACCAGGGGTTCTCTTTTTGTGGTTCATCCGGCAAATGAGTACGCATCTTTTTAAAAACTCTTTCATTCGTGGTTTCTGGAAGACGGCCCCAAAGGGTTTTCTGAGTGCTCATTCGGCAATCATGGCCCGCATCATATCCGAGGCGTTTTGAGCATGGTCGGCAATGGAGCCGATGGTTTCCACCAGACGGATAAGGAAAAAGACTCCCATGGGGTCCTTGACAGTGGTGAATATCTTGTGGATCAATTCGCGCTCCAAGTGGTCGGCTTCGTGCTCCTGCTGACGGATGTCGCGAATGAGGGATTTGATCTTGATCCGATCTTCCTTGAATCTGGCTTTGAAAAAACTGGTCGACATTTCTACCAGCGGCGAGAGCATCTCAATCGCGGGGACCACCTTCTCAACCAGAAACTTCAAATCCTCGGCAATGTCTTTTTCGACGCCTTCGGGTCTGTAAGAGAGCCAGTACAGGGCCTCTTCCACGCCGTCCACCACCCTGTCCTGTTCCCGCAGATACATGAAGAATTGGAACTTGTCCACCGGCATCAGAATGCCTCTGGGCATGTGACCCCGGATGTTCCGCTTGATGGCATCCGCCTCAGACTCCAGTTTGGCCACTTCATCGGTGAGGTTGTCAAAGTCTTCACATTTGCCGTCCAGGTGACAGGAGACCGCCCTTGAGAACATCCTCGCACATTCGGTCACTTTGTCTGCGTGCCATTTCAGGCTCTCAAAAGGCGATTTGTAGAAAAGAGACATAAATACGCTGCGCATGACTCCCCCTCTTTCGATTATATGAGAAACATGACAAACAATTTGTAAAAGGCCATTGAAAGCAAAATGGTGAAAGGCAGGGTGATAAGCCAGGAAGAGACAATGTTTCGGACGACGCGCAGGTCGAGCACGCCCATGCCCCTCATGACACCTACCCCAACCACAGCACCGACGAGCACGTGGGTTGTGGAAATGGGAAGCCCCAGGCGGGAGCATACCAGGATCGTTGTGGCGGCCCCGAATTCCGCAGAGAATCCGCGTACAGGTGTGATCTCCGTGATCTTTTTTCCGATAGTTTGCATCACCCGGGCACCAAAAACCAAGAGGCCCATGCTCACAGAAGCACCGCCGAACGCCAGCATCCAGATAGGGACTTCCACCTGCATGGCCACGGTCTTCGTTTTAACCACGGCATAAATGGCTGCCAGGGGACCGACTGCGTTGGCCACATCATTGGCGCCGTGGGCAAAGGCCACATAGCAGGCCGTCATGATCTGAAGATATCCAAAGACACATTCCACTTTTTCTTCCTCATCCCCCCGTATCCAGCGGCATCCCTCGTGACCGAGCCTGGACAGAATCAATTTGCCCGCAAAGCCCAGAGCCAGGGCGACGGGAAGAGCGACTAAC
>JARRRH010000332.1:0-4143 GCA_037380925.1 Deltaproteobacteria bacterium
CCGGAGTTGAGGCGGATGTGCAAACCCAGGAGGAAAACAGGGCGACCCACAAGCCCTTCGCGAATCTAGGGGAGTTGCTCAAGGGCAAGAAGGATAAGTGACGTTGCAAAGTTTTGAGGTGGAGAATCAATGCTGAATGAGCCAGGCTTAAGGCACAAGGCATAAGGGTCAAGGTTTACGGGAGGATCCTGCCGGCTTTCTCAAAAGCCTCCAAGATGTCCTTGGCAAGCCGATCCGTGACTCCGCGATGCGCTTCCACAAGGGCCCTGTTTTTCTCCCCGAGACGGGTGGAAAACGCTCTGTCTGAAAGGAGACGAGAACACTCCTCCGCCAATTCTTCACCGCTCTGAACCCGTATCGCCCCGCCTTGCCTGGTCAACAGGGAGGCCACATCCGGAAAATCGCTCATGTCCGGCCCGAAGAGCACGGGTTTTCCAGCCGCGGCAGGCTCGATGGGATTCTGGCCCCCTTTACGCACCAGGCTTCCGCCCACATAGGTCACGTCTCCAAAAGCATAGAGAGAACTCAACACGCCGAAAGCGTCCACCACGGCAACGTCGAAGTCCTTTTGGGGAAGCATCGAATAGTAAGCCACTTGAAGCCCTTCATGGGCAAAGAGCCGATAAACCTCCTCAGCCCGATGGGGGTCACGGGGAACAAGAATCAGCTTCAATTTCGGCACATCCGTGCGTAGTTTCAGAAACACGCTTCGCAAGATATCTTCTTCCCCTCTATGGGTGCTTCCCGCCACCAGGAACCTGTGCTCCGGTTCAGCTTCCAGTTTTGCCGTGACTTTCTCCAAATCTCCTTGAGGAGCCGCCAGGGCTGCATCGAATTTCAGATTCCCAGGATGGGCCAGTTTATGTGGGAACACGCCCAGCTGTAAAAATGAATCTGAATCCAAGGGCGATTGGGGATAAATGCGATGGAAACTGTTTAAGGCCGGCACGAAAACGGCCTTGGCCTGGGTGTATCGTTTCAGCGAAGAAGGGGACAGCCGGCCGTTGATCAGGAAGCCCGGAACATGTCGCCGCCCAAGCTGGGCCATAAATCCCGGCCAGATGTCGGTTTCAACAAGGATAAAGAGGGAGGGGGCTACCTTCGAAAAAGCGCGGTGCACTGAGAAGAGGAGGTCAAAGGGGAAATAAAACAGACTGTCATAAAACCCCTCCAGCCTTGAACACGCCATGTCATAGCCGCTTTTGGTCGATACAGAAAGATAAAGCTTTGCAGGCTTGATTCCTGAATGGAGCGCCTTGATCAGGGGCACGGCCGATAGGATTTCACCCACAGACAGCGCATGAGTCCACAGAACCTTGCGGCCATGTGGAGGAACAGAACCCGGTGGGCCGGATCTCTCCTGACAATCTTGGAAACCCAGCCGAGGTATTGTTGTGCTTCGCCATTTTCTTTGGAACACCAAAAGGGGCAGAAGAACAAGGAGACCCATGGGGAAAAAGGCATTAATCCCGAACTGATAAAGCCAAAGAAAAAGCTGCTCAGCAGGCGGGCGTTTCATAGACACAGGCTGTCCTCTTGTTGGTGGAGTCAGCGCTCCTCGCGCAAATGCGCGCCCTGGCCCGCCACGCTTTTCACCGCTTCCACGACTTCCTCCGCTGTAATGCGTTTCATGCACGCCCTCTTTTCAAAGTCAGCCGCAGGGCAGGACCTCATGAAGCATGGGCTGCAGCTCAACCCTGCTCGCACGACCACATGGCCCCCTCCGTAGGGACCGGTGCGCCAGGGCGCCGTAGGTCCAAACAGGGCAACCACAGGTGTGCCCACCGCTGCGGCGAGGTGCATTGGTCCTGTGTCGGTTGCGACAACCGCCCTGGAGAAACGGTATAGTGCAGCCAGGGTCTTCAAGGTGGTTTGGCCGTCGATGCGAATCATGGGGACGTTGCTCGAATGCTCGATCTCATCGATCAAGGCCCCATCTTCCCGGCCCCCTGTAAAAACCACTTGGTAGCCTTCTCTCAAGAGGCGTTCCGCGACTTTTCCAAATTTCGCAGGCTCCCAGAGCTTGGTGGGCCACTTGGCGACCGGGTTGACAGCAATGAGGGGCCGGCCGGGGTGAATACCCTTTTCATCCAAAATCGCTTCCGCACCCCTTTCGTCCGCGGGAACGTCATAGATGACCCGGGAGCCGTTGATGCCCAAGGCTTCTATCAATTGCAGACCCCGATCCAGTGCGTGCAACTCCATGGGAGGGGCCGGGATGCGCTCGTTCAAAAAGAGATGGGTGTTTTCGGCATGCTCCATGCCCTTGCTGAACCCGACTTTCCGGCCGCCATGTGCAAGGAAAACCCAGAGGCTGCTTTTTAACAGGGCCTGAAAATCAATGATCAGATCATAGCGGGTTCGCCGCACCTCCCGGAGAGAATGAAAGAAAAGCCTCGTAGCACTCAAAAGCTTGCCCGCCGCGAAAAGTTCGGTAAACAGCCTGCGGCGCCAAACGAGAACATTGCTCAGTGCAGAATGTTCCAGCAGGAGATCGGCGGCCTTGTCTTCGACCAGCCAGTCTATCCGGGCATCGGGATAGTGGCGGCGCAATGCGGTTAAAGCGGGGAGCGTGTGAATTACATCCCCGATAGCGCTCATTTTTACAATCAGAATCTTCACGGGCTTTCTAAAATCTAAGGCGAAAGGCTTAAGAGCCAGAATCATCCTTACAAGCGGAGAAACAGGTCCCGTGCCTTCTCCGGTGTCATGACCTGTCGCCAGTTCGGCCCCAACGCATTTTCCCAAAGGGGATCCAGACTCAAAGCCACGCGAATCATCTCACCGACCTGATCCTCCCCGAGTCCCGCCGTGAGACCCTGGGGCAACGGGATGTCGTTCCTTTCAACCATTTCTCTGAACTCCCGGACCTCCGCAGGATAATATTCTTCCAGTTGGTTGAAAATGATGCAGTTTCCTATACCATGGCGAACGCCCAGGACAAAAGCCAGGCCATAACTCAATGCGTGGCATACGCCCACCTGTGAGTAAGCGATGCTCAATCCTCCGAAGTAGGAAGCGATCATGAGCTTTTCGTTCGCCGCCGTCTCTTGTAACTCGGCTAGAAAAACCTCCCGGCAAAGATCCATGGACTTCTCCGCATAGGCCCGGCTATACTCGTTGATAAAAGTCCCCCGGAGAGACTCGGCGCCGTGGACGTAACAGTCCATGGCGGTATAGAACCTCTGGTCCTGAGGGGCGCCCTGCGGAAGATCGGGGTCGAGAATGATTTGATCGAAGGGGGTGTAGTCGGAATTAATGCCAAGCTTGCGCTCCGGACCGGTCAACACCGTGGTCCGGGAAACCTCGGCGCCGGTCCCTGCCAGGGCAGGAATCCCGATGTGATAGATGGCCGGCTGTTTCACAAGATCCCAGCCTTGGTAGTCCACCGATGACCCGGGATTGGTCAGCATGAGGGAAACCGCCTTCGCAAGGTCCAAAGTGCTTCCCCCGCCGATGCCGACGAGGGCATCGGGATTCCGAACCAGTGACGCCCGAACCCTTTCTGTCAGTTCGTCCACATACAGCGTTTTGGGTTCCACATCCACATTGACAAAAAGAAGAAGGTCTTTGTCCTGGACCGGCAGGTCTTGGACAAAGGACTTGTTCTGGTGAACATCATCGATCATGAAAACCACCGCAGAATCCTTCCTGCTGCGCCTGGGAGAAAGCACTTGCCCCAGTTGACTTACGCTGCCTCGACCAAAAATAAGGTTGGGCACTATTCGAAGATTTCGATACATGGCACCTCCCTTTTCGTGCCGAGCAAAAAGGCCCTGCCTTCTCTGGCCAGGGCCCTTCTTCAAGCTCAATCCCATCCCGCTCATACTGGGTGTCCCTCAGTTCATGGGCCTTCCGTACCTCCTCCTCGTTCCACGGTTCCACGATCAGGGAATCCGCCACCAACTCCCACAAGTACTTGGTCTCTATGTCCAGACCGTATTCCTTGGTCAAAGACTTCATGATCTGATCCCGGCAGTTGTGGCACGGTGCAATAACCATCTTCGCCCCTGTATCCTGAATTTGCCTTGCCTTAACCCGGCCGTAGTAGATCCGCTCTTGCTCATAGGGCATGGCCCAGGCACCACCCCCCGCCCCACAGCAGTAGTTGTTCATCCGATTGGGGTACATGTCCACAAAATT
>JARRRH010000333.1:0-3790 GCA_037380925.1 Deltaproteobacteria bacterium
CACCGGTTCTGTCATCAATGTAGAGTGCTTTGTCTTCGAAAATTGCAAGCACGTGTCCATCTTCATCGCCAACTTCTATGTGCTGTCAGGCGGCGCGGGCGAAATCTGCGAGACCTCGGGGTCCGCAGAATCATCCGAGAGTTCCGACTAGCATCACATTACTCAAAAACAGCCCAGGTTGACGACTGCCCCAAATGGAACACAGGTTTCGTTAAGACGGCCTAAATTCTATATAAAGAAACAGGATAAGGAGCGAGGTCCCTAATGATATGATGCCTGTGACGATTGCTGCTGTTCGATTGCTCTCCTCCCTGCTGAAGATACTTACCAATCCACTAAGTACAGATAGAGCAAATGCTGCGATGCAAGTTATCTTAAGAAATACTAGGGCCTCTCTGCTGACATTAATAAAAAAGGAGATTAGAAAGGCAACTGCAACTATCGAGGCCGTGGTCTGCTTATCTCTTTCTCTAATAAAGATCGTAGCCAATGCTCCGATCACAGCCATGGCAAAGGAAATAATAGCAATAAGCTCTCGCACTTTGGCATTTCCTCCTTGTCCTGAAACCCAGGAGTGCTCTCTCGTGTAAAAAAGACCGGATTCGGATCTCCTGCGGCGTCAACCGGCGTAAGTTAGAAAAAGACCCCCAATCCCGCGGATTGCCGCTTGAAGTCCCGCGGGCCCGGAGCTCAATATAATCACACCACAACTCTTCTTCACATCATCCTCCTTGCATTTCCGACGAAAAAATTCAAGCCCTTAATGAAATTCAACTCATTCGCCCCAGCCAGTCACCTTTCAGCAAGCAAGCTTACCGAAAAGGTAACGCGGATTTGAATATAAAGAGTTATTTCCATTATGGATGCCCACGATCTTTTTCCCAATGGCAAGCCATAAGAGACTGCCATGGTCATCCCACGTACCATTGCCAATGATCCTGATTCTTTTTTCGGGGATGATCCTTCCTTTCTCAACGCAGGCGTTCAATCGCTGTATGCTATGACAAAAACCCGGGATTAACAAATACGTGAGATCATGTATTTGAGGGGAATCCGGGCTGTATTTCAAAGCCGGAAATTGGGGGGCCTTCACGGAGAATGAATACAGTGATTCTTGTTCCAATATACGTGCTCTACTGTATTTACTTCGTGCCACCCTTCCAGTTCGATGGCGATGTCATTTGAGGCTCTTTAACCTTTCAATCGTTGCTTCATTTTAGAAAGGAGGACAAGACATGCACGCGAAAATGATAAAAGCAGGTCTTGTGGTTTTCTGTTCGACCGGACTGATGGTAGCCCTGTCTTCTGTGGACAGTCACGCTGTTCCGAGCTTTGCCCGTCAAACCGGGATGTCTTGTATTGCCTGCCATACCGTCTGGCCCGAACTAACTCCTTTCGGTCGGGTTTTTAAGCTGGATGGTTACACGATGAGCACAAGGGGCCCATCCGAAAAATATATCCCTCCTGTAGCGGGTATGTTTCAGGGCTCATATACAAGTCTCTCTGAAAATGGCGGTGTGCTCACCAACAGTGTCGCGCCTTTTGATGACGAAGAAGATTCGGCGACCGCAAAGATGAATCTACCGCAGGAGGCTGCACTCTATTATGCCGGCCGGATCACCGAGCACTTTGGGACCTTTGCTCAGATGAGCTATTCGGGCACTGAGAATGACGTGGCCCTGGATATGACGGATTTACGTTATGCCAGAACGACCACTGTAGCGCTCAAGCATTTGGTCTTCGGCGCTACCCTCAACAACAGCCCTACCCTGGAGGATGTGTGGAATAATGTTCCAGTATGGGGGTTCCCCTATGCGACTTCCGATGTTGCACCCACTCCGGCTGCAAGCACTCTTATCGACGGGAGATTGGACCAGCAGGTGGGAGGCATTGGAGCTTATGCCTCTTGGAATAATTTGATCTATGGAGCGTTCAGCCTTTACTGCACCACGAACGACGGGATTGCGAGACCCCTTGGAGCGGGCACCGAGCCGGACACCATAACGGATGGCGCGGTTCCTTACTGACTGGCGTGTGGCGCTCTATCATCAATGGAACAAACATACTTTTGAGGTCGGGACCTATGGCATCAAGGCCGACGTTTATCCGTCAGGCACCGACAGCGGCCCAACAAATTCCTTAACGGATTATGCCTTCGACGGCCAGTACCAGTATATCTCCAGCCCCCACCTCTTTTCCTTACATGCCACCTGGATTCACGAGGATCAAGATTGGGATGCAAGCTATGCCATGGGCGGCGCGAGCAATTCCTCTGACACCCTCAAGACTTTCAAAATCGATGCGGGTTATTTCTATAGAAGCAAATACGGGACCTTCGGCGGTTATGCGGGCTATTTCTCGATTACGGGAGATACGGATCCCCTGCTCTATTCGCCCGCCCCAGTGAGCGGAAGCAGGACAGGGAGTCCGGACAGCAAAGGGTTCCTCCTGGAGGGAGATTGGCTTTTCAAGGAAAAATACAAATTCTCTGTTCAGTATACCATTTATGACAAATTCAATGGAGCTGATACAAATTACGACGGATTCGGCCGGGATGAATCTGACAACAATACGCTGTATTTGATTGCCTGGTTGATGTTCTAGGAGAAGCCTTGCGCAAATGTCTCTTTCAATACTTCATTCTTTAACAAGGAGTCCTCCTCCGTACAGGAACTCGTGACTCAGCCATAATGCTCCTAGCCCCGTGATCCACAGCTGAACAAGGGGAGACAATCCGATTCCGAATATCACCGGCATAGTCTCTTTATAGGCCCAGCGGCCAAGCCGGAACACAGCCCTGTATTCAATGAAGGCTGCCACGCCGAGTGCAGCTAACGAAAAAAGGATTACCTTGCCTTTGGTGGGGCTTCTTTCCCAGAGCAGATCCTTGAAGCAAAACCCGGTGAACAAATAAATCCCCTCCACGAACAGGCTGTCAATGAAAGTAACATAAATGGTCATCCGGACGTATTTGTCAGCCCCGAAGTCGTGTTTCAGGTACAGGGAAACAGCCTGAATCGATTCCCAGAAAAAGTTTAGCAGGAAAGACAGACCGAATAGGGCTATCATGACAATTCCGAGCTCAGCTATTTTCCCATTCTTCACTCCTGTTCGCCTCCTTTGCCTGCGGGTCGTAATTTGCTGGGGAAAAGTGTTCTCAGGGCTTCAATAATGCATCCTTATGATTGCCTTGATCTTTCTAAATTCCATAGCGTCGCTCCCGCTTGACTCATGAAAGAGGAACAAATGCCGCAAGGAAGGCTCACGACTTGAAAGGATGGGCCATGCGGAAATGTTGCCACTTATGGGTGATGTGGCACTGCCAGCACTCTTTCAGGGGAATGTCTTTGATCTCGCCGGGGAAGTGCCCCTTCTTAATAAGTACCCAGAAGTGCTCATCGTAATGGGATTGCGGTGCCTCGTGGCAGCGGTAGCAGTTTTTTCCCTTATCAGGAGGATGTCGAAATCCCTCAACTTTCCAGGTGCTGATAAGATGGCAGTCACGGCATTCGCGGCCAAACAGGCCGCTGTGACGGTCAAGATGACATTGTGTGCACAGAAGGTTTCCGTTTAAAATCGTGTGATCCATTCTCGAAATATCAGCTTTCAAGCCGAGATGCTCAAAATGGCACCTCAGGCAATATTTGTTCTCTTCGTGAAAGAGGATCTGAGACTTCAGGGTCTCAGTATCTTCGAAATCGTGACAATGCAGACACGTCTCATCCGCCACACCCTCCCAGGGCACATGGCAATCCACGCAGTCTGCCGATCCCTGGTGAGCACTGCTGAG
>JARRRH010000334.1:0-4398 GCA_037380925.1 Deltaproteobacteria bacterium
TCTTATGGGTGTGAGGAGGGAGCCAATGGATTGAGACAAGGTTATACGGAACTGTTCTCTGTGTTATCAGAGCGGAGGTAGTGACATGAGATTCATGGTTAAGGTCATTTGGGACGTGGAGAAAGGAAACGAACTGGCGAGAAAGGGGAACCTGGGGAAAACAGCCCAATCAATTTTGGAGGAGATCAGACCGGAGGCTGCATATTTCGTTGCAGAAGAGGGGAAGAGATCTGCCATCCTGTTCGTTGACATGGAAGATGCTTCTCAGATTCCAGCCATAGCTGAACCGTGGTTCCTGGCTGTGAATGCGACTGTGGAGTTCCAGCCGGTGATGAAGATGGAGGATCTTCTCAAGGCAGGGACAAGTATCGAGAAAGCTGTGAAGCAATTCGGATAGAGTTGAACCGTTCGGCGCTGCGTCCTACGCGGAAGGCCCCCGAAGGGATCCGAAGCCCGGCAGGATGCGATTGCGCCTGGAAACGAGGCGAGCAGGTTTTTGTGCGGGCGTGAATTTTATTTGCCCAATCCGACCCTCGAGGAGGGAAGAGGGAACGCAGCTCGAAGGGCGCAAGACCCAATTCCGGATTAAGGGGCAGGGTCAGGAGCCGTGCCAACCCGGTTTTAGTTCTCCCATGGTTTTGCCTCCTTTCTGCGAAGGATAAGGATATGAAACAGGCTCATTTCATTTGATTTAAAACCCAAAAAAACCTATAGTATTCAATCCCATTAAAGGCCTCGTTCCAGGTTAATGGTCTTAGAGGGACTAAATTGGTTCGCGCTGAAGAAATGGATTAGTTTGGAATCGTTCCAATCGACCAAGGTGTTTACCTTTTGAACGCCGACTTTTCTCAAGTGATCCACAAATTCATTAATCAACTGCTCACCGATACCCCTATGCTGGTAATTGGGATCAACGCCGATGGTATCCAGTGTCGCCCCTTCCTGGAAAATACCGTATTCTCCCATATAGACTTCCCCCATTACAAACCCGACCACCGTTCCATCTTTTTCCTCTGCCACAAGCGACGCAGGCAAATAATCCTTGGATTTAAAAAGCTTTTCAAACTTCAGTTCATAGTACTCCGGCCGGGAAGCCTTGAGTACTTTCGCGTCAATCCCAACTACAGCGTCGAAATCGTCAGCCTTCATGAGTCTAATTCTAATGCTGCTCTCGTTCATGGGGCCTCCTTCCTCTTCAGGTTCATATTTTGAGATCCGATTCACCTTCCACCTTGGCTTCCTGCCCACGGCTCGTCTTGAGATATGCCAGGGCCGTGCCCCGGTCAGCCCCCAAGCGCGGAGGGTCTTTCGAGCCGCATCTCTTCAGGAGACGTTGTCCTCCTCGACCGCCGCAAGGAGCTGATCATAGATTTCCGGGAGACTGTAAAGTACCCGGTTCCAGGACGGGATTATCGACTCTTCGGCCCCCTGCCGACTTTGCTCCCATGCGGTCCACAAGAAATCTCTGAAATAGCGCGCCGTCAGTTCTTCCTCGTGTCGATCGAAGGCCAGTCCGTTCACCTCCGCGTCGTCGCTGTAACTCTTTATGAATGCCTGAGCGTTCTTGTAGTAGGTGTGCTGGATCATATCCACAAAACTGTCATCCAGGGGCACGCCATTGGACCGCATGTGATTGAAATAGAATTTGCCTATGTCTACCACCATCCTGTGAAGCCCTTTGTTCGCATCGCCGGGAGACAGTTCCTGGTGCTTGTGATCATAATTCCTGGTGAGGGATATCTGTGTTATTTTCCTGGATATCAGGCGGTCGTAGACCTCGGAGAGGGTGCTCACCTCTAGAGCCCAGTCGCAGGAGATATTTATCCCGCGAGCCAGCCGGGCGAGGAAGCTAAAGTCCCCGGCCAGGGGGTAGTTGAAGGTGCGATGATACCAAAAAAAGCGTTCCAAATCGGTGAACCGGCGCTCATGCATGATATGGCTCAAGGCATCTACAAAGGGGGTCACGAACAGCCTGGTCACCCGGCCCTTCATGGTTCGCTCCGTGGGCGAGATCCGAGGGTAGTAGCCCTTGCAGAACTCGAACTCATTGTTCGGGTTGGCAGTCGGCTCAATCAGCCTCCCTAGCAGAATGCGATCATAGGTAAGGATGTCACAGTCATGAAGGGCGATGACCTCCACGTCCTCCCTGGCGAAAATGTAACCCAGAGCCACCCATACCGACTGGCCTTTCCCCTTGACCCCGGTCGGGATTTCCCTGTCCCTGATGTTTTTGAGTACTTGCTGTATCCTTGGCCCGTCCACCCACACCACCTTCACGTCCCGCTTCTCTGAACGAAGCCGTCCGAAGAAGGCCTTCGCCTTTCGAAACCGGGATTCCGCCGGGGCGTCCCCAAGAGCCACCACCACACTGTGGAGATACTGCACCTTTTCAATTTCACGCAGAATGCGATCCAGAACGCCGGGGCTCTCAATCTCGGAATAAAGGGACGGAAGTAGCAGGCATATCCTTAGATGATGGGAATAGTCCTCCAGCTTGCGTTCCAGTTCCCCGAGGTACTCATCGCAGTCGAAAGCCTCATAAAGACCGTGAAGAGTGGTAATGATCCCTTCCTGGTGAAAATCCGCCATGTCTGCCTCCTATACCTTGAAAGCTCTTGTTCCCGGCTCTTCCGTCAGGCTAAATAGACGCTCTCCCCGAAGCCAGACTCATTAAGTTCTTGTAAAGGCCCCCGAATATTTAGTATAGCATTTTCGGTTTGGCTGGCAAGTGTCTACCATCCACACAGGCACCCCTCTTTTGGAATCAGAGATGAGCGGAAGGCAACCTCTCGTTTTTTTGGAGCAGTTCGATGGATTTTTCACTCAGTAAGGAACAGCGTGACATCGTGTCGGCGGCCAGGGAATTCGCATTGGGGGAATTTCCCGATCGCGCGCTGGAGTTTGATCGGGAAGAGAGTTTCGATCCCGAGATGTGGCGAAAGGCGTGTGAACTGGGTTTTGTCGGCGTTTTTATCGACGAAAAATACGAGGGCGCAGGCCTGGGCTTTTTGGAGCACTGTCTTATCACCGAGGAGTTCTGGGCTGTGGACCCCGGTATCGCCCAGGCTATTCTGTCCACGACCTTCGGAGCCGAACTCCTGGGCCTCTTCGGTTCCGAGGACCTGAAGAGGCTTGTGCTCCCCAAACTGGTCTCAGGCGAAGCCATCCTGAGCACGGCCATCACAGAACCGGACGCAGGCTGTGACGTGACCGCAGCCTCCACCACGGCTCTCAAGGAAGACGGCGAGTGGGTCATAAACGGATCGAAAATGTTCATCACCAACGGAAATCTGGCGAAGTATCTCCTCGTCTTTTGCCAGACGGGTCCCCAGAATCCCTCCCGCCATGAGCGACACAGCTTCATCCTCGTCCCGACGGAGACAGCCGGGTATGAATCCAACAAAATCCGTGGTAAACTGGGAATCAGGGCATCCGACACTGCCGAGATCTCCCTGAACAACGTCCGTGTGCCGATAACGAACTTGGTGGGCAAGGAGGGGGAAGGGTTCCATGAACTGATGGCCTTCTTCAATCGCACCAGACTGCACATCTGCGCACAGGCAGTAGGCCTGGCCAGGGGGGCCCTGGAAGAGTCCATCCGCCACACCCGCAAAAGGCATCAATTCGGGGTACCCCTTGCCTCTTTCCAGGTGACGCAATTCAAAATCGCGGAAATGGCCACTCGCATCAAGGCTGCGAGAAACCTATACTACGAAGCTGCCTGGTCTGTTGATCAAGGGAAGGTGGATCACGCCCTGATTGCCATGGCCAAATGGTACTCCGGCGAAATGGCGGTCCATTGCGCGGACGAGGCCCTTCAGATGCACGGAGGGTACGGCTACATAGATGAATACAAGGTGCAGCGCCTCTACCGGGACGCCAAAATTCTGGAGATCTACGAAGGCACCAAGGAGATGGAAAAGACTATCATCTCTAGAGCGCTGTTGGGCTAGCGGACGGTGGGGGAGAGGTGCGGAATTGAACGCGAAGGCACGGTTTCAGGTTGAAGATTTAGGGTAGGGGGAGGGATCATCGCGGGAGGACCTATGAGGCTGTCGGCAGACGAGGGAATCGACGTTTTGGCTCAATTTGCCAAGGATACCGTCAAGAAGGCGGGCAAGGAGGCGCTACGATTTTATGGGAAGGGGGCCGCGGGGGTAACCTTCGACGAGAGGCTTGTCACCGAAGCGGAACTTCATCTCGAAGGTTTTTTCCGAGATGAGGTTCATTCGCGCTTTCCCGGTCATACAATATTCCAAGACGGTCAAATTGAAAGCGAATACTCCCACGGCGGGAGAAGGTACCTCTGGGTTTTCGATGCCCTTGACGGGGTTTCAAACTTTCAGGCGGGCATCCCCATTTGGGGCATTTCTCTGGCCCTTCTTGAGAACTTTTGGC
>JARRRH010000335.1:0-3779 GCA_037380925.1 Deltaproteobacteria bacterium
CGGCTCATGTCAATATGATTTACCTCTATCCGGGCTACGTCGCGGTGATGCCTCACGCGAAACTGCCTCAAGCCGCACCCTGCAAGAAAGCGCTCCGCCTCCTCGATCATCCTGAGTTTTTCTTTAGTAATGGGATCTCCGTAAGGGATTCTGGACGCAAGGCATGCCATGGACGGCTTGTTCCAGGTAGAAAGGCCCATCTCTCTGGACAAAAACCGGATCTCTTCTTTCCCCAGTCCCGCGTCCACAAGGGGAGCCAGAACCGCCATTTCCTTTGCAGCCCTGGAACCCGGGCGGTAATCTTGGAGATCATCCACATTGGCCCCATGAGCTATGTGCCTCACACCCTTATCTCCAGCGATGTCCATGAGAGTTTTGAAAAGGGCTTGCTTGCAGTGATAACACCGGTCAGGAGGGTTTGAAACAAACTCCGGAACATCCATGACCCGAAAAGAAAAGACCACATGTTCGATGCCTTTTTCCCGGGCAAAGGCGACAGCATCCCGAACTTCCCATGAAGGATATAGAGGCCCCTCGGCTGTGGCGGCTAGAGCGCGGTCTCCGAGAGTTTCATGGGCTGCAGCCAGCAAAAAGGTACTGTCTAATCCGCCGGAAAAAGCCACCAGCAGGCGGTCCAGGTCCTCAAGGGCCTGAATGAGGCTCTCTTTCTTGGCTCTTGCCTTTTCTTTGTCAACCATAAAGATCTCCCGTGATCCCTCTTAGCGTCTTTAATAAAGCAGATCTTCAAACTCTTCAAGAAAATGATCCTGCAGATCTGCGCTAATCTGCGTCCTGTCTTCTTTATGGTTCCACTATTCCATTATTCCACTATTCCTGACGCATGGTTCGACTTCAACGTCTCTTTTTCGTGTTTTCGTCCCTTCCCGTTTTCGTGATAAGGTTCTTACGATTTCACCGCATCAGAACCAGGACAAACAAACCCAGAATCATCAAGATCCCGAAGACCAGATGAAGCTGCGCAGTAGCCGCATCGATCACGGCGAATTTTTCCACGGAAAGTGCATCCTTGTGGCGCACCATACTGACCACTTTGATTGCCAAAGGCAGGGACAAAAGGATTAGGAGGGTGAGCAGGGGGAACCGGCCGAGGGCGACAAGAAGCAGCGTCAGCCCGTATGCGCCGAACACCAGACCATAGTACATGATTTTGGCCCGGCGCTCGCCGATCAGAATGGGAACCGTCTTGATGTGGACCACCTTGTCGTTTTGTATGTCCCGCAGATTGTTGCTGTGTAGAATCGCATCCACCAGGAGTCCGACCGGCAAGGCATAGAGCACGGGCCCCCAGGAAAAATGGTGGGCTTGAACGTAATAGGCACCCAGAACCATAGCCGGACCGAAGGAAACGAAAACAGCCACATCCCCCAGGGCCCGGTATTTGAACTCAACCGGACCGGCCGTATCGCAGATGCCGAAAATGCCGCCTATGAGGATGGGCCACAGGAGAAAGAGTCCGTTGGGCGTAGAAAGCACAAAGTAGGCTCCGATGCATGCGGCCACAAAAAGGGCGATCCAGCCTCCGCGATAAACTTGCTCGGGCTTCATGATTTCTCTAACCAGAACGCCGCTGGAGCCGAACGTCCCTTCTCGGTCGACCCTCGCCTTGTAATCGTAATAGTCTGAGATAAGGTTGGCCCCGGTATGGGCCACCATGCAGCCGATGCCGGCGAGAATAAAACGAAAGACGCTGAAGTGAGAGCCCGGGTTTTCCAAGACCGCCGCAATGCCGCCCAGGATAGGAGGAACGATGCTCACAGGGAAAGCGAAAGGCCGTACCGCGCGCCACCACAAGGCAATCCCAGGCATGATTCAAGGTTCCTTTCCTAAGGATCGACATCCCTGCCGATCCGTCAAAGGTCTTAAGTAGAGGAAAAACCCCTCCAGAATCAATCCCAAAAGGCTGGGCCTCCTTTCAACCCGTTGGTGTGCGAAGCGTGTCCTGACATCCCCTTTGCCCCGTAGTCTGTTGCACAATCTTTTTTTGCCCGAACCTTCTTTGTCTTAGTTATCCTGTCAGGTGAGCTCAGATAGCTCTGCGGCTCCAGCGACCCAGAGCCGCGTCGAAGGGGGAGCGGGCGAGAGATAATCTTCTTCGGCTTTTACGATTTCTCCTTGTTCAACATCTTTCGAGATAAGTCAAGGGCCAGTTCCTCGATGTGCCTTCGGTTTTCCAACTTCTCCCGCCATGGGAGGGGGATAGCCTCGATACCCAGGTAGGCGCCGGATATGGCGCAGGCCATGGCTCCCAGGGTGTCCCGATCACCGCCGTTTAAAACGGCGCAGAAAAGGCACTCCTGGAAGGAGGCGGGATGTTTCAAGAAGGCATAGACGGCAAAGGGCATGGACTCGTGGACAGCCACGGTTCGGCCGATTCGGCTGGCTGCAATGTCGGCGGCTTCTTCTTTCTTGATGGCCTCCCGCACGATCTTCATCTTGACTTTGATCTCAGCAGTTCGAGCAAGGTCTTCAAGCTCTCGAATAAAAGTCTCTGTTGGGAATGGCTGCCCGGCATCCTGATTTACGGCTTGGGCAATTGCATGGGCCTGAACCGCGGCACCGTCCATTCCTACCTCGTGGGCATGGGTGACCTCGGCTGAGGCGCAAGCCTGCTCATAGAGATCCGGAGACCCGGAGAAGAAGAGGCCGACCGGGGCAATGCGCATAGCCGCACCGTTCCCAAGGGATCCGCTTCCACCGAAAAGGCGCCGTGCAGCTTCTACGTAAGGAATATCCTGGGTTTCCACCATGGAAAAAATCGTCGGCGGTCCCGAGGCATAGCCCCGCCAAGGCTCGCGCAGGAAATTCCGGGCGAATGTCCGGCCCAGGGCTTGCTGGCCAATGCCGCCCTCCTCGGCGATGGATTCGGCCAGGCCGATGGCCATGGCGGTGTCGTCGGTGTAACGCAGTTCAGGAACCATTTCGACATAGGCAGCGAGGCGTTCCCTGTCAGAGATCCTGAAGGCAAGCTCACCGATGGCATCCCCTATTGCGCTGCCCACCATAGCCCCCAGAAATTTGGATTTAATATCGATCACCATAACCCTTTTTTTAGAGCATTGAATTCCGAAAGAAGTAAATCAGGCCGAAATTCGAATACCCGCCTGCCTCACCTGGATGGACAGATTGTTGGAAGATATCAGCTGGAGCACCTAGATCGGGCTCTTGCCCGAGAATGGAGCCAGCAGCATGGCGGGCAGGTCGAAATCCGAAATGGTCGGCACAAGGTGCCGACTCCCCACAAGCGGGTCCCGAGTTTCGAAACAAACTCGAATATTCAAAATTCAAAAGAAGTTTGGACTGGCACAGTAGTTTTAACCTCCTTGAAAGGCTTTTACGAGTTCTACGACTTTTCTTCTTTATCTTTCACGCGTTCAACGCGTTCAACGACTTTAACGATTTCAACGTCTTCTATGTTTTCCTGTCCTCTGTCCTCTGCCATCTGAGGCTCTGAGGCTCTGTGGCTCTGAGGCTCTGTGTCCTTGGAACACTGTGGCTCTGACTTCTGAGGCTCTGTGGCTCTGATTTTACCGATACCCAGTACCCAATACCTGATACCCGCCACCCGCGCGCGGGGCCCCTCCGACCCCTGCATTCGGTCCTCTGGCACTTCTACGCTTTTTAGCCGTTTTGGTCAAATCCAACTGCCAACAAATTTTGCCCCCCGTATGGTTCGGACTTGTAAGGCGATGCCGTAAAAAACCTTGCCGGATGTGCCTAGGTACTTACGTGGTGACCTGTTTTGACCTAAAAAACGCGGA
>JARRRH010000336.1:0-3751 GCA_037380925.1 Deltaproteobacteria bacterium
TCGCAACCCGAGAGCACCAGCTTTAGGTTTGGAGATCTTAGGCGGTTTGGCTTTTGCCTCCTGTCCCCTTTTAATCCTTTCAGGGGCAGGAATCTTTTTTGCTAAAGCCTCTCCTTCTTTTCCTCCTTCGGGCCTCGCTAGCGGTTCCACGGGTGGTTGAGCCGCTTTAGCAGGAGGCTTTGAAATTTTCATCAGAGATCCACAGGCGCCGCACTTGGCTGTCGCGCTATTCCCCCTGATTCGGGAAGGGTCTAATCGGTATTTTTTCCCACATTCCTCACAAATAATAATCATTGTCCAACACCTCAGTGACCATGTCGTCTTCTTGCCCCATGGACGACGGATTTTGTGACCTTCGAGTCCCCTTTCGATGTACAGATCGCGTTATGTCAAAAAACTCAGTAGTCTTTTTCCTGGAGTGCCTTAATCATGCCTTGTTCGAACGCAGTCCGCTTCTCTTCTCGATGAATTTGCCGGGCAAGCAAATCGACCAACTCCGCTGCTCTATGGCTTGGAAACTGGTACAGGGGATACCCCAAATCAGCCACGGCATCCTCGATTAGGACCTCTGCGATCGGTCCGACAGCCAAATGAAGCTCCTGGCTCAGGAAATTGAGAAAATCGCGATCAAGGACGGATATGGCACTTTCAACCGGTTCCACGAGTTTCAATTTCAGCAGCTTGCCGGTCACCTGTCTTATGGCGCCCATATCCAAGCCTGTCTTCTTCGCAATGGCTCCCAGGTTTTGGGCCCCATCCATTTCCATAAGGACGCTTAGCATCCGACTATCCATACGAAATTCGCGCGCATCCTTTCGCATGACCCGTCTGAAAACCATGACCGATATGTCCCCAGACGAAATATCCATCCACTGCTCCTACCAAATCCGGCTGCTTTCTACTCTCGCTCTGAGCAGGCTCGGCTGAGACGCTCCTATTCCGCCTCCCGCCAGAGCCTCAACTCGGCCCTGAGGGCCTGGAACTCGGCCTTGATGACTTGCCTTATCTCCTCCAGGGCATATCCGAAAGCCTCATGGGGTGTCATACGATTCCAGTCCGGCCCAAAGGTCCTTTGGAAGGTGTGCCCTGAGACCTCGGTTTCCTGTTTTACCTCTTCACCTTCAAGAGCAGACCCCCTGCTTTTCGAGGGCCTTGCTTTCGCCTTTTTTTCTTTTTCCGCCTTTCTCTGGGCGATTTGCTGCTTGAGTTCCTTGAACCGAACCACTTCTACGAGCAGAATCTTTTCCCTCTCCGCTTCAGACATATCTCGTGAAAGGGCTGCTTTTTCCAGGGCATTGTACACAGACTTCATGACCTTCATGGCGTTAGGGTGCGCTTTGGCGCGGCTGGCCTTGATGTATTTCCCTAAGGAGGCGAGAAGTTGAAGAAAAAGCGTCGAGTCTTTGTCCTGCTTGTAGAACTCTTCACACCGCTCTATTTGCTTAACGAACCGGCCCATGGTCTCATCCGTAATCTCCCAGTCGATCGACAAAACCAGCGCTTTTAGATCTCGCAGAGGGGTCTCCTGCATGGCCATACTGTCATCGCTGCTGACAAAGCCCTCATCACTTTCCCCGAAGAAATACTCCAGACGTCTCTCCACCTCGGCGGTTACACTGCTATCTCTTTTCTCAGCCAATCTGGCACCTCCTATAAAAGGGTCTTTTCTATGGACTTTAAGGTCATGGACACAATTTTTTTGAGCGTCTCCGGCACATTGCTGCCTGTCAAGGCGCTGGCTTCAAAGAAGGGCACCTTCAGCCGAGCGTTGAGATCTTTTTCCAGTCTTTCCAGAGACAGCACCGGAATGCTTTGCTCCAACAGATCTCTTTTGTTGTACTGCAGCACGAGGGGAATCTTGAAAATACTCTTCTTGTATGAACTCAGGTTTTCTTGAAGATTCTTCAAAGAGAGAATGTTCTCATCCCGTCTCACCGCTAAAGAGTCCGCTACGAAAACGATTCCGTCAACGCCCCTCAAAACCAATTTCCTCGTGGCATTATATTTGACCTGTCCGGGCACCGTGTACAGTTGAATCTTGATGTCGTAGCCTTTGATCTTTCCTATGTCGAAAGGGAGAAAATCGAAAAAGAGGGTCCGGTCCGCCTCGGTTTTAATGGTGACCATTTCCGTTTTGATTCGATGGTTGTATCTATCGTATATGTATTCGAGATTGGTTGTCTTCCCCCCTCTTCCGGGACCGTAATACACGATCTTGGTCTGAACCTCTTTCTTCTTAAGATTGACAAAAGCCATTTAGAGGACTCAAAAAAGACGCCTTTTCCTGAGCAGCATAGCGCTAAAGAAATACATTACGGGGTAATGCACGGATCAAGAAGATCTTTCATCTTCTCTGCTGCCTCCCCCACCTTCAAGCGCAGGTACCCCAGGGATATTTCCTTGCCAAAAATAGTGATCAACAAAAAATCACCCAGCACTTTGCTAAAATGAATGTTTTCCTTTTGCCCCTTGTGAAAAAGAAGGGAAAACTCGTCCTCACCGACCATCGTCGCCATGGTATTTACGGCCCCAAAATTGCCCGCCGCCAGGGCGGCTAAGGAGTAGATATCATGTTTGATATCCCCGTTGTCCACACTGGCAATGACGTTTCCGGCCATGTCGATCAGGAATACGCAATGAATCCCGATATCAAAAAGATCTTGAAGCAGAATCTGCTCGATTCCATCCAGATGTTCCTGATCCAGCGAGTAAGACACGCCTTTGGCTCCCTCCGCAGGGCTTTCCTTCTCTTAACTGGTGTCTCGACCGCAAAAACAAGCCTACCCGTTTGCCTGTGTGTCTCGAACAAAGGCTTCACATCTTGGGTGGGCTTGACACACGCTTCCAGGAATCCTCAATTCCTCCGGGCAAACAAAACCGCCCCTCAAGGCGATCTGTAAGCTTGGTCTTCTCCCCGCAGTGGTGACACAACTCCCTTTTTCGTCCGTTGTGCCCAAAAGCGCGGATTTCGTTCTACTTTTTACCTAATATTGTACCGTTGAGTCGGGGTCACTGTCAATTTTTCTGTCCGGGGCGTCGGTCTTTCGACACAGACACCGGGGCAGAAAACTATCGATCCTTGGTTTGGGATACCATGGAAAGAAACCGATAAAAAAGGCAGGGACTCAACTTAACAGCAGATTCAGCTCTGTCTCCAAGTGCAGGAGAAAATGCCCGGTTTTTGAGAGGGGAAAGGGATGGTGGTTTTTTGCAGAGTTTCAGGCCGGTCCAACCTCCCGCATGCCTTCCTCACTGACTTTTCGCCACGGTCTTTCCGAACCAAATTGCTCGTCACACCAGCGAGTGCCTTGGTTTAATCGCTCCTCCAGGAGCAGGCGGTAGGGCTCCAGGTCATCTCCTTTAGCCGTTGGGGGGATCCAGAGAGGTTCCGCCGCAAGGAGGACAATTTTTGCCAAGGGTTTGGGAACCAGGTAGCGATCCCACGAATTGAACATCCAGCACCTGTCCGCTCCCCACAGGACCGGAATAATAGGAACGCCTGCATTTCTGGCAATCATCACGGAGCCCATTTTGACCACTCTTGCCGGGCCTTGAGGACCGTCGGCCAGCATACCTCCAAGCTCTCCTTGCCTGTTCCTTCTGGTTAGTTCCCTCACCGCTGTGGTGCCGCCTTTAGAGGAAGACCCTCGCACGGTGCGGAATCCGAGACATGTGGCAAGCCGGGCGGCATACTCACCATCCCGGCTCCGGCTCACCATAGTGGTAATGTGGTGGCTACCCCCATAATAGA
>JARRRH010000337.1:0-3731 GCA_037380925.1 Deltaproteobacteria bacterium
ATGGAAGAAGTGCATGAAAGACGGGGTAGGGATGGTTTCGGGCACTTCTATCTTGGCGGGATAGGCGGGTTCATCGCTGAAGAGGTGGAGAAGGTGAGCCACATGGAGGTGCGTTACGTGGCCCTCCGTCATCTTCAGAGAGGGGGAGCTCCAACAGCCTACGACCGAAGGATGGGCCGTAAGTTCGGGATTGCCGCCATTGACATGATCGTCAATGAAGATTTTGGGCGCATGGCGAGCTTGAAGCTGGGTGAAATCACCACCGTGCCCCTTAAGAAGGCACTGGACAAACTCAGCCTCGTGGACGTGGAGAAGTTCTATGACACCAAGGACTACAAGAGCCGCGACCAACTCCTGTAACGTAGCGCTGTCACTCTCCCTTTGCGGCCCAAGGCGCAAGGATTAAGGCTCAGGTCAAAGACGTTAAAGACCGTGTCATTTCGACCCCCGCGAAAGCGGGGGGGAGAAATCACCCGAAGAGATCGAGACGACAAGGTATTTATGGGATACGAGACTGGGAACTCGCACAGAGAAAGTCAACAGGAAGAAGGGAAGATTTTTCCCGGATTGAGGATGCCCTTTGGATCAAAAGCCTTTTTCAGTCTGGCCATGAGAGCGATCGCGGGCGGGGAGAGTTCCATCTCCAAAAAAGGGGCCTTGGTCAGCCCTACCCCATGCTCCCCGGATATGGTTCCCTTCATCTCGATCACCTCCTGAAACAACTCCCTTACAGCAGCAGTCACCTTCTTCTCTTCCCCGGGCAGATTCTTGTCAAACAGAATATTAACGTGGATGTTGCCGTCTCCTGCGTGACCGTAGGCGGCCATAAGGAGGCTGTATTTGTGGCCCAGCCGCCCTAAGAAAGCGACCATGTCGGCCATGCGGCTCCTCGGAACCACAATGTCTTCACTCACCTTGTCGGGCCGCAAACTGGAGAGAGCAGGGGATACCTTTTTCCTGGCCTCCCACAGCCTTGCAGCCCCTTTTTTCCCTGACGCACTCTTCACCTGGACTGCCCCGCACCGCAGGCAAACCTCTTGGATCTTCCTGGTCTCTCGCCTGATCAGGCCTTGATCTCCGTCCACCTCGATTAGAAGAAGGGCGTGGCTCCCGGCCGGGATGTCAAGGCCCAGCTCGGACCGCACACAGGCCATACATAGGCTGTCCATAAATTCCAGTGCAGCGGGAACGATTTTGCTGTGGATGATCTCCGAGACGGCTCGGACCGCTGAAGAAGGGTCCGGGAAAAAAGCCGTCGCCGTCTTTCGGGCGGCCGGCTTTGGAACCAAGCGAAGCGTGATATCCGTGATGACGGCCAGAGTGCCCTCCGAGCCGACTATGAGCCGGGTGAGGTCATAGCCCACCACGCCTTTGGCGGTTTCAACACCGGTTTTGATGATTTCGCCCGAGGGCAGAACAACCGTGAGGCCCAGAACATAATCCCTGGTCACGCCGTACTTGACGGCTCTCAATCCCCCGGCACACTCGGCCACGTTTCCCCCTATAGTAGAGATATCCGTGCTGGCGGGATCGGGCGGATAGGAGAGCCCGTATTGCTCTACTTCTTTTTGGAGGTGGGCGGTTATGACACCGGGTTCCACTTTGGCAATGAGATTCTGTACGTCAATGCTGACAATGTGATTAAACCGATCCATGGCCAGTATGAGCCCGCCTTCTACTGGCAAAGCCCCGCCGCTCTTTCCACTCCCCGCCCCCCGGGGAATGACCGGAAAGTTTTGCCTGCCGGCTAAAACAAGAATCCGGGCGATCTCTTCTTTGCTACCGGGGAAAGCCACGGCATCGGGCATGAATGCAAGCTTCGTGGCATCCCGCGAAAAGAAATCCAGTTCTTCGGGTCGGGTAGCGAGGTGGCCGGGGCCCACGATACGCGAGAGCGCTTTGAGGATGGGGTCCGCAATCATGATGTCAAGGGCATTCGGCTCTTTAGGGCGTGCTGCAAGGTCATGGAATCCATGTACTTCAGGTCCCCTCCCATGGGAACCCCCAGAGCGATGCGGCTAATCGTGAGGCCCTTGGGGGCTAGGGAATTTGCCAGAAAGGAGGCGGTCGCTTCACCTTCAGCGGTGGGATTGGTGGCAAGGATGACTTCTTTGATGCCTTCTTTTTCAATGCGTTTGAGTAGCTCGGTGACCCTCAAGTCCCCGGGACCGATGCCGTCCAAAGGGGAGAGTACGCCGTGAAGGACATGGTACCTTCCTTTGAACACCCCCGATTCTTCGATGGCCAGTTGATCTCCCGGTCCCTCGACCACGCAGATTATACCATTGGAACGGTTTTCATCCCGGCATATGGCGCAAGGGTCGTCATCGGTCAAGTTATAACAAATGGAGCAGAGTCGAATCTTTTCCTTAACCTCAATGAGGGCCCTGGCTAAATTCTCGGTCAATTCCCTGTCACTTTTCAGAATAAAGAGGGCCACCCGGGTGGCCGATTTTTGGCCAATGCCCGGCAATCTTGACAACTGGTGGATCAGGCTTTCCAAAGGTGGTGGATGTATGCCCATAGGCTTCCTCGCCTCACATGAAGCCGGGAATATTGGGGAGATTGAGGCCTTGGGTCAACTTCCCCATCTCTTCGTTCACCATACTCTTGGCCCGGGCAAGGGCATCGTTTACAGCCGCCAGGATGAGGTCTTGGAGCATTTCTATATCATCAGGATCCACCACCTCCGGATCGATGGCGATGGAGACGATTTCCTGCCGGCCGTTGGCTACCACAGTGACCATGCCTCCCCCTGATGTGGCTTCGACCGTTCTCCCGGCCAGTTCCTCCTGCAATTTGGCCATCTTTGTCTGAAACTGCTGAGCCTGCTTCATGAGATTGCCCATATTGGGTATTCCCTTCATGTTTCCTTCCTCCTTGTACTCTTTTCCACGGTTCCTCGCTCATCGCGCTTTTTGTTGATCCTGCCCTTGAGTTGTCCCTGGAAAACCTCGATGACATCTTGAACGGGCTGGGGAAGTGTTTTGGTGTCGCTTTGTCCCGATTTCCCCGCCGTCTCCGAACCTGGCTTCTCCTTCCTGGGCTTCGGGGCTTCAACCATTCTGATCTTGAAATCTTTCTTGAAATACTCGCGGCAGTATTCGGTCAGCCTTTCATATCTTTCGGGCTCATCCAAGTAGGCGGCTGAGAAGGCATTCCCCCCTCTGCCGATCTTCAAAGTATTGCCCTTGGCATCCAAAAAAGGCCATTCTTTAAGGACGTTGGCCATGGCCCTATTTTTCGAGGACAGGTACTCCAGGAACATCTCCCAATCTTTCTTGCCCGGAAGATCGCCGGACTTTTCGAAGGCAGCGGTGTCCCCATCCCGGACTTCCCATTTGATCCCGGGGTCTGAAAGCCGCGTTGCTGCGGGGTCCCCTTCTCCAGGGCCAGATGCTCCGGCCAAACGTTTTTCAAGCCCCTCTATTTTCTGAATCAGCGCGTCGAAAGACAGGGTGTCGCGGAGCTGAGAGAGTTTGATAAGGATGGTCTCCAGAACCAGTCGAGGATGAGATGTAAATCTCAAACTTTCTTCCCGTGCAATGAGGAGGTTGAGCGCCTGTTGAAGCTTTTGCCGCCCCGCCATATCAGCCTGGCGCTTGAGCTCTTCCCGGTCGCTGTCCGGCATATGAAGGACATCTTCCACAGGGCCGATGTGGCATACCAAGAGGTTTCTGAACTGGTCCATGATGGCCCTATAGAACTCCTTTATGTCGTAGCCGTGGTTG
>JARRRH010000338.1:0-7603 GCA_037380925.1 Deltaproteobacteria bacterium
GTTAGATTTCTTGCAGAGCACCTATCAAGCAGCAGCTGGTCTCGCCGACTGGGACCGCGGCGCATTGGAGCGCAAAGCTGATCCACGTATGAGTCATACCTGATCGACAAGGGGATTCCATTCTCCGCTGTGCGGGAGGTCTATAATGGTAAAGCAGGATTAGGGACGGCAAATTCCTGAGTTATAGAACCCAAAAAGGCATCGCAATGTTCATATATCATGAGGGTTCCCATTTCCCATTACACCGTTGGGCAAATAAGAAAGGCTTAGATCATGAAGATTTCTGGAAACACAGCACTCATCACTGGCGGCGGAAGCGGAATAGGGCTGGCGCTGGCCGAAGCGCTCCTAGAACGGGGGAATGAAGTGATCATATGCGGACGCAGGAAGGGCCTCCTGAAAGCTGCCCAAACCCGCATGCGCGATATACACTTCCGCGTCTGCGATGTATCCAAAGCGCATTCCCGACAGATTCTGGTAGACTGGGTGCTTTCTGAATTCAAGCAGCTTAACCTTTTGGTAAACAATGCCGGCATTCAGCGCCAGGTAGACTTCCTGAAAGGCACCCGAGACTTGTCCAAGGCTGATGACGAGATCGCCACAAACCTGATGGCGCCGATTCATCTGAGCGCGCAGTTGCTTCCACATCTCAGACGGAAGAAGGCAGCCGCCATCATCAACATTTCGTCCGGCTTGGCGTTCACGCCTATCGCAGCCGTACCCGTGTACTGTGCAACGAAAGCGGCCCTTCACTCCTGGAGCCTTTCCCTGCGGCACCAACTCCGCAATACTTCGGTGCGGATCTTTGAGGTCGCCCCTCCTATGGCTGCCACCCGGTTGTCGGGGAAACGCGACAGGGGAAACGATAGTGACTCTGTCATGTCCCCTGAGGCCGTTGCCAGCGGAGTCTTAAGAGCCATAGAAAGGAACCAGTATGAAGCTGCACTGGGGGCGGCTGCCGATTTGCGGGCACAACGGGAGAGGCTCTTCTCGGCCATGAACCAGTAATCGACCGCCCAACGAGCCCACTGGAGGTGAGCCGCAACCGCGTGGTGTGCCCAGATTTCATAGCATTGAAGATGGATACCCTGTGACTTATACGGTAAGGGCTTTAAGATTTGAAAAAATGAAGAAATGACGCCGAAGGATCAGGCCATTACGGTCAAAGAGTGGAAGATCATCCGCCGATACAGCACCCCATTTCAGGTGCAGCACTTCCTCCATGGGCTCCCTTACAATCACGAAAAAAGGAAAGAGACATTGCGCACCTTCAGGCAAGTGGTTAGACACTGGTCGGCACACTGCCTCGAGGCCGCACTCGCTGCTGCCGTGATCCTGGAGCAACAGGGTTACCCTGTCCTTCTCCTCGATCTTGAGTCGCAGGATGAGCTCGATCACGTTCTCTTTCTCTATCGAAAGAACGGCAAATGGGGGACCGTGGCGCGCTCGCGGGACCCCGGCTTGCACGGCAGAAAGCCGATTTTTAGCTCCCTTCGGGAACTCGTGGACAGTTATGCCGAGCCCTACATCGACTTCACGGGACGCATAGTCGGGTACGCGGCCTGCAATCTGGCCGATCTTGGCAACTACGACTGGCGCCTGTCCGAGCGAAACGTCTGGAAGGTAGAGCGTTCCCTCATTCATACCCCGCACCGACGCTTTCGCATGTCGAACAAGCGGTATGAATATTGGCACAAGCGGTATTTGAATTACAAGAGGCGCTATCCGGATCGAAAGCCCCTTTACTATCCCAATCGGCGTTGCTGGATGCCGGGATACCCGAAAAACGCTGTTCGGTAAGCACAAAAAGCCTGGAGAGTTGGAAGGATGGAAGAAACCCGCTCTATTGTTCAGGCCGTCATGGTTGAATTTGCCGCTTCGACCGGACTTTCCCCGGTGAAAGACTTTCCGAGACGTTACTTGTGGACAGATGCTTTTGCTGTGTGCAATTACCTGGAGCTGTTTCGTCAAACAGGCGATGAAGAGCACAAGAATCTCGCCCTGCGCCTCGTTGATCAGGTTCATTATACACTCGGCCGGCACCGTGAAGATGACCTTCGGACCGGCTGGATAAGCGGCCTCGATGAGCAGGAAGGCAAAAGACACCCTACAATAGGGGGTCTGAGGATAGGCAAGAAACTGAACGAGCGAGGTCCGGAGGACCCTTTTGACGAAAGCCTGGAATGGGACAGGGACGGCCAGTATTTCCATTATTTGACAAAATGGATGCATGCTCTCAATCGCGTAAGCCGTGTCACCGGGGATTTGACTTACAACCGATGGGCGATAGAGCTGGCTGAAAGGGCCCATGCTCGATTTACTTATGTTCCCCCTTATGGCGGCCGGAAACGCATGTATTGGAAAATGAGCATAGACTTGTCCTACCCCCTTGTTCAATCCATGGGACAGCATGATCCTCTTGACGGGTTAATTACTTACAGTGAACTTCGGGTGACTTCACCCAGGGCTGTTGAAACCAGGGTCCCTTAATATCGCCGGGAAGATACGCGACATAGCCGCAATTTGTGAAGGTAAAAGCTGGGTGACAGATGACCCGCTTGGACTCGGCGGTCTGCTGGCTGACGCCTTCAGGGTGAGCCAACTGGAGGTGTATTCAATTTTTGAACCAACCGATCTTCTGGAGACCATATTGGCTTCCTCCCAGCTCGGTCTGCAGTCTTATTCCAGAAGGAACCCCCTGAGCCTTCCCGCTGATTACCGTCTAGCCTTTCGTGAACTGGGATTGTCCATTGGTCTCCGTGCTGTTGAAAGGCTTAAAGTATTGAAAAAGGAAATCCAGGGCTTTTTCACTGAAAGAGAGTCTCATCTTTCCCGGATTGAAAACCTGATGCAGAACACGCCCCTGACGGACACAATCGAAAAATTTTGGCTGGATCCCGCCAACAAGGAAGCCGAAACCTGGAGCGCCCATCGTGATATCAATATGGTGACGCTGGCGACCAGTCTGGCCCCTGATGGATACCTGGAAGTTTGACTGCTTTAAGCAGAACAAATAGCCGCTTGGACTGAAGCCGTTCCGTGCGAGCATTATGGCCTCCATAGTCTGTGGCAGAAAATTGAAAAAGACCCGCCGCCGAAACGGTTCAAGAGCGATGGGTGCTCCATGTGGCTTGATTCATGGAAGGGGATCAGCTTGTATTCAGCTTGCTTCTTGCATGACTTGAAGTACTGGGCGGGATATCCAGGCGAGGCTGTGGAGAGATTGGTTGCCGACGCCGAGCTCATGATTGACGTGGCTCGTCTGCTCGGTTCCACGGAGATGGCGGAGACCATGTTTCACGGAGTCAGGGTCGGTGGCCATGAAATATTCAAGCGCTCATTTTCATGGGGCTTCGGGCGGTCGGCCTGACCCGCCAGCGACGGGACGGGTTACGAGACTAGAAACGAAAAACCATAAATTCAGAGGTTCTTGTTAATCCGGATATGGGAACAACGGGTTTTCCCTGGTCGTCGGTTTCCACGTTTTCGGGCCACTTGTATGTCGGGTCCATGCCCTTGTAGTAGTCTATGTCATATGCCAGCAGCTTCAACCTGAACCTTCCGTTCTCACTCAACAACCTCGACGTCAAACCGAAATCCACTTCGCCCAGGGGTGTGAGAATGATATATCGGGGTATCTCCCGCCCGCTCCCGTTCCTCCGGACCCGGGTGGCGATATCAATCGCATCGGAGACATCCACCGGATGGTCTTCGTTCCAAAATTTCTGAAGGGGATGGCCAGCCACGTACACATGATGGAATTCAATGCCGATCTCACGGATCTTGTAAGCGATCTGATTGATCACCTCAGGCGCGTCGTTGACAGTGCCAAGTAGGGGTATATTAGCATAAACCGTGATTCCCTTTTTGTGCAGGGCATTGAAGGGGCTGACGTGCGCTTTCTTGATTTCATCCGGGTGGAGAAATTCCGTTTCGATCTCCAGCCTGAGAGGATTCGCAGCGGTTAGCCGGCTGAGCATTCCCAGCTTGTCTACGGCCCCTTTGGTGTAAATCTCAGGGGCATAGTTGAATTTGAGACTTCGGAGCCGCACTGCATTGACATGATGAATCTCCTGAAGCCTGCGAATGATTTCGCCAACCTTGTCAAGGCATAGCACAGCATCCCTTTTGGAGAAGATCACCACATCCGTGATGTTGTCCTCTTTCCTTATGTACTCCATGTCTTGCTCAGTTCCTTCCACATCCATGCCGACCCGGGTCTCATGGAGCCGCACCAAGGTCGGCGAACCCGTCTCAACGATAGAATGGGTAATTCTCTGATCTCCAAGTGCCTTGTCCTTGATCGTTTCCAGAACCTTCGGATTCGCCTTAACGGTGTTTTGCTCATGGGCCTCCCTTGAACCGAGTAACAGGGAATCGTCGCCTATTTTTGCCATGTACTGGACATCAATGGTTCCCTCCTCATTGACTCTGATGGTGTCCAGTTCGTTGGTTGCTGGAGCAAAGCACTTGTAATAGTCCGGGTCATAGGGAGTTCGAAGCCAGACGAAGTGCTCCTTGTCCCTGACTTTTTCAACAGCCCACCCGCTGGAGTGCCAGTCCATTTTCCCGATGGGTGTTGCCGTGCATATCCTCGGTATGGCCCGATCTGAGAGGTGGGCGCGAAGATAGTGGGACACATTCACGCCCTCTGAAAGGGGAGTCCAGTAGACGCTGCTTCCATGGATGGGGCTGCACGGGATGAAGATGTAGTGAAGTTCCGCCCCAGCGCCTCTGAGCAAGCTGAAAAGCCTGGTCAGTTCCGGGCCCTTGTCGTTGCAGTCCTTGAGAAAGGGAGTTTGCACATAAACGGACATGCCGTTTTTGACCAAGTCCGAAATGATATCCAGACTGGCCGGGGAAATCTCATCCGGATGGATGAAATGGGTGGCCACCTCTATTCGCTTTCCCTTCTGCTGAAGCTCAAAGTTCTTCATCTTGAGATAGTTGAGCCAAAAGCTGTTGTCGGCATAGAAAAGATGGGGATAATAGGAGACAGCACGCGTTGCCAGGCGAAGGGTTTGGACGTGGATAATCTGTTTGAGCCCGTCTATGGCGGTCATCATGTTGACCTTGTTGAGAAACGGGTCCCCCCCGGTAATCAGGATCTCTTTAATAGACGGTGTCCCCGCCACATAATCCACGGCTCTGTTTACATCCTCCGGTGTAGGATTGGCCTCCTTCCGCGACTCCTTATGCTTTCTGAAACAGAATCTGCAATAGACGGGACAGCTCATATTGAGCAAGAAGGCCACCCGGTTTTGGTACATTTGCTCCAGCAACCCGTCATGAAATTGTCCGATCCAGGTATTGACATGGCCTACCGGGTCCAGTTCTTTCACAAAGGGCAAGTATTGATAGGCCACATCTTGGGAGACCATGGCCTGACGAACGGTGTGCATGGAGAGCCTGACCGGATAGGTCTCAAGGACTTCTTGCAAATGAGCGCGATCCTCTTTCGGCACAGCAATATTCGTCAAGTCCTCCAACTGGGCCACATCTTTGACGGAAACAAACTTGTTCCCCGGCACCATTTTCTCCAGCACCGAAACCAGGAACATTTGCGGAAAAGCAACCCCATTCATCATAATAGGTTCCCGGTAATAGCTGTTCGCGTGGGACAGTTGATGGGTGAGTTCGGAAAAAAAGCCTCTGGGATCTTCATCATGTCCCGTGGCCTTCAGGAGCCTCAAGAACCTGGTCTCTCCGTCACCCTCTTGAATCACCTCGCAGAACTCCCTGCCCACCAGGGCTTTTTCACCGAAGTATTCAAGAAAATCGATGGCGGCCCGCCCCACATCAGCAAGAGAGACTTCTTTTTTCTGTTTCGAGTTTGAAAACTCCACACTGTAAAAGTGATGCCCAAACTCCATGAGGTTTTCCTTCCTGTTAAGATTGGAATTACCCCTAGCCGGATGGCGACTTGTTCTTTGAAATCGAAGGTAAACGGTTCCTCTATTTCAATTGAAGGCCCTTCAGGAATGTGAAGAGCCTATGCTAGGACCGAAGCAACGAGTTTTGCACTTTTACGAGCCTAGAACATTGTGCGTCGAGGTGTCAAACCGAATCCCAGAAGTGCGGTCTGGCCATAGCGCCTTGACAGAAATACAAAACTAAATCATAAATTCATGAACACTCATGCTTCGTTGCATCCATAAGCGTGTCATTTCGAAGGAAGGGTCGAAATGACATAGCGGGAACTCTTACAATCAATTACGAGAAAGACCCTTTTCCACGAGGACAGTTGGTTATGGGTGACCTTCAATTCCGGGGTTACATTCCAGGGGCAATCGGTCGGATCGCTGAGCTGCACGGCACTTACTACCACCGACACTGGGGATTTGGCTTGTTTTTTGAAGCAAAAGTCGCCAGAGAGCTGTCAGAATTTCTGGAGCGCTTCGACGAAGCTCGAGACGGATTTTGGACCCTTTGCTCCGAGCGCCGGGTTGAGGGCGCGATTGCCATTGACGCTATTACCAATGGGGAAGCAGGGTGAATGAGCAGAAATTTGTGCTCACCTTGACCACGTCCTCTAGTACTTAGTTGCAAAAGTTCCCGATAGGTCATTTCGACCGAAGGGAGAAATCTTTTCCAGTGTTATCAAAGACTTCTCAGTCACTTCGTTCGTTCGAAATGACACGGTTATTAATGCAACTAAGTACTGGTAGATCCTCAGGAGAGTAAAGCGCATTTTCTATTGTAAAACCATCTATATACCGAAGTTTATATTGCTTTTTTTGTTTTAATAAGGTATTCTTATAATGTTCTATATTAGAAAAAAATAATCTTGTTTGCCTTTGACTCATGCTGAATCGGTAAAAATTTTGAAGGGTCTGGAGCTCTCCCCCTAAGAGACATGACTCAGGCAAAACACTCATCTAAGGAGGTATGAAAAGAAATGAGAAAAATGGTACCCCCCCTTCTTTTGGTCCTGTTGTGCTTTTGCTTTACACTGACCTGGGCTGGAGAAGGTGACGATTACGGCCCTTTTACAGCAGTAAAGATGGACCCGGAGGTGGTCCAGGACGTTGTCGTGGAAGACAATAATATCTACGTGAAAGTGGCTCCAAGTTATTGGAACCAAGAATTCATCGTCAAGATATCCAATGATTACATGACCAGTTATCGGCAGTGGCTCAACGGCGCATGGGAGATGCCCATCAGAGTGTACCAGTCTCAGGAAAAGAACAAGCAAGGGTACACATACCGGATCAACACGACAGCCAAGTTTGTCGAGTATTGGACCGGTGGCAAACTGGTTCTTCTTCTGGAGAGGATGCGATAGTCGCGCGTCTTTTTTACCGGGAACACTCGAAGCAAAACCTGTATAAAAAGTGGTTCATGGGGAGAGGCGGGTCAAAGCCCGCCTTTTTGTTTCAAGAGGGGGATTCTTGTCAACCGAAAGCTCAAGAGAGGGCGGGGGAAGGGACCTTTGAACCGGACCAGCAGGATGGTTCTCATGCAGACCGGGCTCAAACGTCCATGTAAATCGAGGCGAAAACTTTGGCGTCTGTCAAGAGATTGCTGATCAGGCAGAATTCATTCGGCTGATGGGGGGTGTCGGGTTCAGTGATCCAAACCGCGGCGGGCAACCCGGCTCTTC
>JARRRH010000339.1:0-6498 GCA_037380925.1 Deltaproteobacteria bacterium
ACAATGGATGATTCGGAGAAGTCTTTGCAAGATCCTACTGTCACACATGAGTTGTTTCAGCTGATCTCAAAAATGTCAGATGATGAGCGACGCACACTTCTGAAACTCCTCAAGGATGGACTGCTGAAGGGCAAGTGTCGGAGGCAGCATTTCAGGAAAACTCTTCATGTACCTATACATTATAACACCAAGGGCGGCACTTTCCGGGACTTTATCCAAAACATAAGTCTAGGAGGGCTGTTCCTTCTAAGCAGGAGGACTTTTTCGGTCGGACAACGTGTTGAAATTCCGTTCTTCCCTCTCAGCATCGGTGAAACTGTTTGGGTTACCGGTGATGTTGTGAGAGTAACGGAACAAGGCATTGCCGTAAAATTCAGATCTACTGATGCCACACAGAAAACAGCCATAATGTCTCTTGCGTCGACTTCCGGGTATTTTCAGTCAGGATCGAAAAAGGTTTCCCATCGGTAGCTTACCTGAAACACCTAGGCCATACCCCTTTCCGTGCTTAAACTCTGGAAGACGAAATATAAACCTGATGTGGCGAATAGGCCGCGTTTCCTTCTATAATGTCATCGAGGGCCGCCTCATGATTATAGAAAATCAAAAACCTTCACTTTCAAGGGTTATGCCATGAATGCTCCTGCCAATCTCGAGGAACTCCTGGCCCTGTCCCGCAATTTCATGGAATCCCGGATTTTTTTGACCGGCGGGGAACTCAATATCTTTACCTACTTAGCAGAACCCACTTCGAGCAAGAATCTGGCCGAAAAGCAAGGCTGGCACGAACGTCCCCTGACGATCGTCCTGGATGCCCTTACCGCAATGGGACTGTTGATCAAGAAGGATGGGCTCTACCGAACGGATCCGGGTCTGCTCCCCTTTCTGCGCTCAGATTCCCCCCAGACTATACTGCCCATGATCCGGCATGCGGCCGCCCTATGGAAGAACTGGTCAAAGTTGACCCGTATCGTCACGGAAACAGGGGGTGTAGAAAGGACCGGCGGTACCTTTAAAAATTCCAAGGATCGAAAAGCGTTCATCGGCGCCATGCACGTCGTCGGCCGGGCACGCGCCCGTGAAATCGTTCATGCGATCAATCCCGGTTCAGCGCGACGGTTGATCGATGTGGGGGGAGCCTCAGGTACTTACACCATCGCTTTTCTGGAAGCTTCTCCCGGAATGTCCGCCACGCTTTTCGATTTGCCCGATGTTGTGGATATGGCTCGAGAGCGCATAACGGAGGCCGGGTTGATGGATCGCGTGGCCATAGTGGCCGGGAATTTCTATAAGAATTCGCTGCCTCCGGGTCATGACCTTGCCCTCGTCTCGGCGATCATCCACCAAAACAGCCGGGATCAAAACGTGGATTTGTATAGAAAGATATTCGACGCCCTTACTCCAGGCGGCCGAATCGTAATTCGGGACCACGTTATGAAACCGGATAGGACCGGGCCTAAATCCGGTGCACTTTTCGCCATCAATATGTTGGTGGGAACCCCTGGAGGCGGCACCTATACCTATGGAGAAATTAAAGCCGGTCTGACCTCTGCAGGCTTCGAAAACATCAAGCTGATTCGGGAAGACGACCAGATGATGGGTTTGGTGGAAGCTTTCAGGCCCCCATAACTCCTTTGTGACCTTGTATGGACACGGGATCGGCCGCCGGCGCCGCGTTTCGATTGTGAGCGCCAACCCCTTTTGACTCCGCTCCACAATGGAAACCCCTGAAATGGGGAATTGCAGGATTTTCTTGATTTTTGTGAAAAATACGGTATTATTAGGTTTATCTTATAAAGACGCCTTTTTACTGAGGAGCGTCCGGGTTTCGTTTCAGGGGAGTACCATTTGCCAAAAGTGGTGACCTGAAGTTTGGAACCGCAGAAATTTATTTGAAAGGAGGGTTGTCACTATGGCCAATGGAATCGTGAAGTGGTTTGATGACCGTAAAGGTTACGGCTTCATCCAGCAAGAGGACGGTCCTGATGTATTTGTTCATCATTCAGGAATCAACGGGACCGGCTTTAAGTCCCTCACCGAAGGCGCCCGCGTTACCTTTGACATTGAGCAAGGGAAAAAAGGGCCGGCTGCAGTGAACGTCACTGAAGTCTAGCTCCCATTTGGATCCAGCAAAAAAGGCGTTCCTTAATTTCGGAACGCCTTTTTTCTTCTTTCAAATCCCTTTCATTCATCCCCTGAGATCCCCCGATGTTGAGGAAGCCTGTCAGCTGCACCCGGCATCCTAAAAAAGGGTCCTAAAAGGAGATCGGGGCGCCACAGCGGTCGTGAAAGGGCTCCTCACTTCGGGTTGAATTGCTGTGCAAATTCGCAATCAAATCGCTCCTCGCAAATCCGGGAGCAGTAGAATTCCCGCATAATGAATCCATACTTTTCAATAAAATCGCGAATGGCTTCGTCTCTGCTCTCAATCTTTTGGAACCATTGATGCTGGTCAATGTGTCGCTCAATGATTTCTTTCTGGGCATCCAAAATCTCTTGAAGCCTCTTGCATCCGGTGAACATGGTGCCCACCCTCTCAGGGGAAATATCCAGGCCCATGGAACCTGGGATTGGGTCGCTTATACATGCTAGCACGCTTTCTGGCCTGAAACAACGGGAATCCCTCACCTTTGCTCCCTTGCCTCCACGAATAGGGGTGGGAAAAAGCCCTTGTGGAGCTGACAAACTCGGCTCCGTTTCGCTCCGCAACTGGAACAATGGAATATGGGATTTTCATTCGTCTCGTTGAAAAATATCACGGTCCATGAGATAAACGGGTCGTTGGAGGCCGATGTTGATGCCTTTCCCGGCACCCCATGTACCCTGAGGTTAAGGAGAAAATCCGGCATGCTGCCCAAAAGCGCAGACGTGGTGATTATAGGGCCTGCGGGGGCCATATTTTTCTCCAGTCGAAAAGGCCCGGACCGCATCTAGCTTTGGCCCTGGAAAGCAAAAAACGATTTGACCTTCTTATTCAGGAACTCGACTTTCACACGGAATACCGTGTTCACGGCGGCATGATCGTGATCGAGAATGACGACGAGTTCGAAACCATGGGTCGCTTCGTAGAAGATCAAAAACGGATCGGCCTGGATGTCTCTTTGCTGGATAAGCGTGACGTGAGAAAAATGGCCCCCTTTTTGTCGGAACACATCCTCGGCGCCGCGTATTCACCCTTGGATGCCCAAATCAATCCCATCTATCTCACCCTTGCCTTGATCAAAGCGGCAAAGCGTTCAGGTGCCAGGATCTTTTCCTACAGTGAGGCGACGGGCATCCGTTGGATGAAACACAAAGCCTGGTCTGTGGAAACTGCCCGAGGGGCAATTGAGGCAACAAAAATCGTCAATGCGGCGGGCATTTATGCACCCCAAATAGGCAGCATGATCCATCTTGAGATTCCCATTACGCCCCGGCGAGGCCAGATCCTGGTCACAGAAGCGGCGCCGCCCATGCTTGAGCCGTGCCTCCTGTCTGCAAAATACGTACGGGCGAAGCATGATCCTGAATCGGCAAAAGGCTCCGACGCCGGCGTGTCCATAGAGCAAACCGAAGACGGCAATTTTCTCCTTGGATCAACCCGGGAGTTTGCAGGATTTGATAGAAGAACAACCTGGGAGGCCATGAAGGGGATTGCACGGAGGACGGCCGGGGTTTTTCCCCGGTTGAGGCAGCTCCACGTGATAAGAAGCTTTGCCGGCCTCAGGCCGTATACGCCTGATGGCCTGCCCATTTTGGGCCAGGCTGAAAGCGCAAAGGGCTTTTTTGTGGCAGCAGGTCATGAAGGCGACGGTATTGCCCTGGCTCCCATAACAGGAGAGGTCATGGCAGATCTTGTTATCGACGGCCGATCCTCAATGGATTTGCGCCATTTCAGGCTGGAAAGATTTCCCGTAGGGTCGGGGCCGGATTTCTCGTCGGCGCCCTTCTAAAAGACCCCGGAAACGGCGTGCTCGGGTTGTGCCGCCCTCAAAAGAGGCCTTCAGAACCCTTTTTCTTGCGATGGATAGAGGGAATGTTGGGCTCAACGAAATGTCAAATGTCAAAGCTCAAATGCCAGATCAAACCCTAATGTCAAATGACAAAAGTGAGCGATTTACCATGCTTTTGGATTTGGGATTTTGACATTCATTTGACATTTGGATTTTTGCATTTGGAATTGCTTTACTTCGGCACTTCAAAACAGATGGCTCCAACATGGTCCCAGCTACTGAGACCTGGCTCACTTGAGGGAGCTTTCTATGACTTAGGCAAAGGCCTTTTAGGATAATGCCCGGAGTGAGAATAGCACACATTCAAAGAGGAGACCCGGTGAGGATATGGGTGAACCGCAGGCCCGTTACAGCCTACCGGGGGGAGACAGTCTTTGCCGCTTTAATCGCCTCGGGTGATCTGATTTTGAGGAGAAGCCAGAGATTGAAGGATGGGCGGGGCGGCTTCTGCGGCATGGGTGTCTGTTATGAGTGTCTGGTATGCATTAACGGTCTTTCCGGTCAAAGAGCCTGCATGGTGGAGGTAGAAGAGGGCATGGAGATAGAAATCAATGATGCCAAAGGACTGTGATGTGGTTGTCGTGGGGAGCGGCATTGCAGGCATTGCCGCAGCCGGTAAAATGGCGGACTCCCATCTTCGCATTCTCCTCCTTGATGAGAACCCGCGTGCGGGGGGCCAAATTCTGCGCTCCCTTCCAAAGCCCATGAAAACAGAGAAGTCCTATCGTTTTGATCCGTGGATAAAGGCGGGACAAGCCGTCATGGATCACCTCAGAGATAAGAAAATCATCTTTATGACCGGGGCCAAAGTGCTTGGCATGGACGGTGAAAGAGAGCTCCTGATAGAGGAAAAGGGGAGAGAAACGTTCAGCATAAAGCCCAGGGCCATCCTCTTTGCCACCGGCGCCAGAGAACGATTTCTGCCCTTTAAAGGGTGGACTCTTCCCGGAGTGTTATCAACAGGCGCGGTTCAAATCCTCATGAAAAGTGCTGGCATTATTCCTTCCAGGGAAATCCTGATCGGTGGGGCCGGTCTCTTTCTGTTCACTGTGGCTTACGAATTCGTAAGAAGCCGGGGGCGCGTTCTCGGTGTGCTGGAACAGGGGTTCATGCTCCATAAAATGCCGTCTCTGAGTCTCCTTTTCAGCCACATCTCCAAGTTTGCAGAAGGCTCGAGATATCTTGGTCGGCTGATCCTCTCCGGAGTTCCGGTGAGACACCGCACAGTGATCGTGGAGGCAAGGGGCGGGAGGTTTCTCCAGGAGGTCATGACAGCCCGGGTGGACCGTTCCGGCCGCCTGCTCCAGGGGAGTGAGAGGGTGTACAGAACCCCCACTCTGGCCATAGGATACGGGTTTGTGCCCAATATTGAGCTGCCCCAGGTTGCTGGCTGCGCTCTAACTTATGACGGGACTCTGGGAGGGTGGATCGTAAAGGTGACCAACGGGCTTGAGACCACAAAAAAGAGTATATTCGCTGCGGGCGAAATCACCGGCATCGGGGGGGCACGAAAATCTTTGATCGAAGGTTACATTTCCGGCATGTCTATTGTTCAAAAATTGGGAAAAAGGGTTGAAAAAGAGTCTCTATCTCGGTTAAAAGAGGAACGTAGGAAACACCTTTGTTTCGGAAGATACTTCAGCGGCCTCTACGAGATCCCTGATCATGCCATTGCATCCATTGCTGACGAAACCGTTGTTTGCCGCTGCGAAGACCTGACCATGGGCGACATAAGAAAGGCGATTTCAGAAGGCCATCATACACCGGGCGCTATCAAGAAGGCATTGAGGTTGGGTATGGGAAACTGCCAGGGGAGGATCTGTGGCCCGATCCTTCATGATATTTTGTCCCTCTATGTAGACAGACCTGGGAGGGAGATCCCTCCTTTTTCTGTGAGGACCCCAGTAAAGCCTGTGCGCATCAGCACTCTGCTCGACTGAGGATCTGTGACTTTTTCGGGCATGAGGAATCTGACTTTTTGCGCCGTTCCCTGAAAGGAGGAAAAAATGGGGCAGGATGAGAACAAAGAGTTACGGAGCATATTCGAGGACGAAGTAGACGAAGCGGCAAAGACCGCCACCTATGAAAAAAATACCCGGGTTGAGATGGAACCCCCGAGCCCAAAATCCAAAGGGCACTCTCTGGTCGTTTGGGGCCTGGGAATTATCATCGTGATTATCCTGCTCGCGGTTTTCTTTCGAGGCAGCCGGGCGCCCGGTTCTAAAGATCTCGACATCATGGGGCAAAGAATCGAGCATCTGGACGCCAGGGTTGTGCGACTTGAATCATTCGGCAAAAAAGTGGTATCTATGGAGAACCAGTTCGCCGCTCTGGAGCAGGCCCTCTCGGCGCTTGAAGCATCCAATCGGGCACTTAAGGAACAGGTCTCCGATCTGAGCCGAAAGACGGAAGACCTTTCTACGGGCACGGGCACACCTTCCGTGCCGGCAAAGCCACAATCGCCATCCCCAACCCAGCAAACAAAAGCGCATTACCACGAGGTGAG
>JARRRH010000340.1:0-4671 GCA_037380925.1 Deltaproteobacteria bacterium
TTTACCTCGCCGTCGGTCGCTGCCACCCAGGCCACATTTGCAAGATACACAACCATTTGATCTTCATCCAAACCCAATTCATGCAACGACTCTTTGGTTGGAATACCCTGTTCGTTCCACCCCTTGAATTTGTAATAGGTGTCTAAGAGCTCCTTTTCAAGCTCGGGAAATCTATGCTTCCAATGGTCCTGGGGAGGCTTCTCATCCTCTCTCCTCATGCCTCGTCTGATGTTATTGGCTCGAACCAGAGTCCGGTATCTCTTGATGGCCTGCGTGAGTTTTTCTTCATCCGTTTCGATTCCGGCTCCTGCAGTGATGAACTTCGGGTAATTATGTATGTGATACGGAGGCTTCAGAGGGAATGAGGACAAACCCGCGCACATGCCGAGGGCGTCATCGATGTAGTGCATCTTCTCTTGCCAGTCCACAATGTCGCAACACATCTCAGGGGTCGGGTAGTGGGGCATGGAGTTTTCTCCCCGCGGCTCCCAGTCCAAAAAGTATTGCTTAAACTTTTCATCAGGCACCTGGAACCAATTCTTCACAAACTCTTCTCTCTGTTCTAACTTGGGATAGGGCGCCTGGGGGAACTGCCCTTCAATTTGGGTAATGTTTATCTTTTCGCCGGTAGCATACATCAGGAAGTATATGGGATTCAGCATGGACAGTTTGAGAGGCAGCTGCTCATGTTTCTTAATGGTATTGTGAGCATATTCTTCCGCGCCGTTGCCGATCGCTTTAGCGGCCCAATACGTGCCGTTGGCCAGAACGTCTCCAATTCCTTCCCGCCGAACGATTCTGTCAAGAAGCCAGTAAAACCTCCCTTCATTATCCGCAGGCATTCCCGACATGTCATCGTCCTTTAGAATGCCGTTTTCGTAAAGTTCAAGGGCGAAGGCCATGACTTGCGGGGTTGAGAATCCGTCCACGCCGTACTCTGTAGCTTTCTGAGCGATTTTGAAACCAAACTCCAGGTCTGAGAAGGCGGCCATGGTATAGGTCAATTTAGAGAAGCATTTCATCATGTAGGTGGGAAGTCCCGGGACGGATATAGTGGCCCCGCATTTCATGGGACAGTTGTAGCAACTGATGAGGCGGGTCCGCGTACTTTCCATCACCTCCTCCCACTCCTTGGCGATGTCCTCGTTCCAAAAATCTTTTTTGCGGACACGGGCATTTCCCCACATGAAATTCTCGGTGTGCCACTTCTCATCATGGACTTTCATCTCCTGGGGAGACCCAAGCCCCTGCAAAATGGTCATGACACCCGGAACCGGGTTTTCATTTCGCCATTTGATGTATTCCAGCACGTCGTTACAGAGCGCTATGTATTCAGCCGGCTGGGCAAGATTGATGTCCTTTGTCCCACGGACAGCGATGGCCTTGACCCCTTTGTCACCCATCACGGCGCCTATTCCGAGACGGCTGGCACTGGACCTCCCCTGCTCGATGGACGCAAAATAGACCCGATTTTCGCCGGCCAGGCCGATAGCAGCCACTTGCGCTCTTGGCTCCTTCAACTCCTCTTGAATGAGTTCCGCCGTTTCAACAGCACCTTTTCCCTGCAAATGAGAGGCATCCCGTATTTCTACTTTGTCGTTGTTTATCCACAAATAAACCAGATCCGGAGACTTGCCTCGAAGGATCACCTTGTCATAACCGGCATACTTCAATTCCGGAGCCCAGAAACCCCCCATCATGGAGAAACCCATCAACAAGGTTTGAGGGGAAAAGGTAGAAACAATGGTCCGATTGCATCCGACAGCCGGTGTCCCGCACAAGAGCCCGGCACTGAATATCAAGAGGTTATCCGGAGAAAAGGGGTCCACTTCAGGCGGAACCCGATCCCACAAGATCTTGGCGTTCGTACCCAGGCCCCCCAAGTAAAGCTCCGTGTCCCTTGGGTCGGTTTCTACTCTCTCCACGTTTCCTCGGGACAGATCGATTTCTAAATTATACCCTGTCTCTGCGTACCTCATTTTTTTCCCCTTTTAGATGGCCTGAATTCGTGGTTTGCTCTCTTATTAACCATGAATTTCAGTCACTTAGCTCTAGACGGTCTTCGCCCTTGGGGTGAAGACTGAGGTGACCCTTGCTTATCATATAACTACAATCTAGCTACATCGTAACTACGTGTCAAGCAAAAAATGGTGACCATAAGAATTTGATATTTTGCAGATACGATGTAGGGCAGAGTGGAAAGCATTCCTTGCAGTTCCAGCACTCCTTAGAGGCTATCTCCGGTATAAAACTTATCATCCGGCTTGTTCCTCTGTCAAAAAAGCCAATTGCATTTTTCTTCTTTACTTCGGTGCAGTATCTCACACACAGGCCGCAAAGGATGCAGAAGGAGGACTCTTTTTCAAAACGGTCTTTGTCAGCCCCATACTCTTTAGCCAAATCCTGCAATACCGGGGCATCCGGAGCATGGGCCAGAAACTGCTCCAAAAGAATTTTACGGGTTTTATCTACCTTCTCTGACCTGGTTCGTACCACCAGATCCTGTTCCACCTGATGGATGCAGGAAGCAACAAGAGTCGTCCTGCCGCGGATATCTGCTTCTACCACACACATTCGGCAAACTCCGTAAGGTTCCAGTTTCTCGTGGTAACAAAGGGTTGGAATGAATATCCCAACATTCCGGGCTGCCTCCAAAATGGTCATCCCTTCCTCTGCTTCGACTTCTTTTCCATCAATCTGTAAAAGGACTTTACTCATTTCTTACTCTCTTTGATTATGATTCTTTCCTCAGTCCAGCTTTACATCACACCTGAGACAGCGTGCGCATTCCTTCCTGGCTGTTTCCTCATCAAACCCGAGCTCCACTTCCGCAGTGAAATCCTTGATTCGCTTTTTGGGATCCAGCTTGGGGACCTCTGCCATTGCCTGTTCGATTACTTCTTCGGGAACGTTCATAGTCACGTTGATGGTTTCCAGACGTTCCTCATAGGGCTTCCCGCCCCTCTTCTCGGCCAGGTATTTGTCTATCTCTATTGCGGCCCGTTTCCCGTGGGCGAGGGCGTCCACGACCCGCGCCGGGCCGGTGACCGCGTCTCCGCCCGCAAAGACACCAGGGAGATCGGTAAGCAGGGAATGACGGTCCACGGGAATGGTGCTTCCTTAAGGGCCAGTCTCCCGTTGACCTTATTGATGGACTTGGGAGCCACAAGCTCCTTGAGCTCGATGCCCTCGGCAAGTGCGTCCTCAATCTCCTCTTCATAGGCAGGCATGTCCTTCCTTTCCCGTCTGTAAGCAATGGTCACATCTGCCCCCATCCTTCGGCAGGTCCTGGCCACATCGATAGCCACATTGCCGCCCCCGAGCACTGCAACCTGTTTCCCCGGGTCCGGAGCGATTCCCAATTCTACCTCTCTTAAGAACTCGGCACCCCCCTTGACACCGGGCATGTCGTCCCCTGGAATGCGGATGGGGAGGCTTTTATGGGCGCCGACGGCCATGAAGACGGCATCAAAGTCTTTTTGGATCTGCTCCAGTGAGACATCGCGACCCACCCTGGTATCGGTTTTGACCGTGACTCCTGCGCTTAGAATGAAGTCGATCTCCTGATCCAGGATGTCCCTTGGGAGACGATAGGCGGGGATACCATAACGAAGCATGCCGCCCAGCTTAGGGAGTTCCTCAAAGATGGTGGGTTGATATCCCATCAGCGCCAGACTATACGCTGCGGCCAGACCACCTGGTCCGCCACCGATAACCGCAATCTTCTCTTTTTTAGCCTCACCTTTTACAACCTTGACAGTGAAGTCCTTTTTCCTGGCCATATCCGCCGCAAATCGCTTGATTTTTGGAATGTTCAACGGATCATCGGTTTCTCCCCTGACGCAGACCTCTGTGCACGGATGGGTGCAGACCCGGCCACAGACCCCCGGGAGGGGGTTTGTCTGATAGATGAGGGAGATGGCGTCCTCATACCGGCCCTCTGCCACCAGGGAAAGGTAGCCGGGGACATCTTGACCGATGGGACAAGCATTGATGCATTTGGCCTTGAAAAGGTTTGAGCAGACCCCCGCCTCGCATCGTTTATGGAGGATATGGTCTTCATATTCATGGCGAAAGTATTTCAGCGTAGACAGCACCGGGTTTGGGGCACTCCCGCCCAGTGCACAGAGGGAGGCATCCCTGGTAGATTCGGCTATCTCTTGCAAAAGCTCGATATCGCCTTCTTTCCCTTTTCCTTCACTGATATTGGTCAGAATCTTGAGCATCTGCCTGATGCCTTCGCGGCATGGGGAGCATTTGCCACAGGATTCATTACTGAGGAAGTTCAGAAAGTACCTGGCGACATCGACCATGCAGGTGTTTTCATCCATCACGATCATGCCGCCTGACCCCATGATCGCGCCGACCTTGGGCAATTCGTCGAAATCCACTTGCATATCTAAATATTCTTCAGGGATACAACCCCCTGATGGACCACCGGTCTGAACGGCCTTGAACTTTTTCCCTCCCGGGACGCCGCCCCCCACCTCATAGATAATATCCCTCAGGGTAATACCCATAGGGACTTCCACGAGGCCCGTATTGTTCACCTTGCCGACCAGTGAAAATATCTTGGTACCTTTACTTCCGTCTGTGCCTATTGAGGAAAAATACTCATCTCCCTTGTTAACAATCAATGGGATGTTGGCCCACGTCTCCACATTGTTGATG